>DATASP010000104.1:0-8021 GCA_036269155.1 Candidatus Udaeobacter sp. | reverse complement strand
TGCTCCGCAAGCTTGTTGAGGACTTCGGCTGTGACCTTATGTTTATCCGCGATCGCTGCCGCGTCTGCGTTGGGAAAATATTTTTTGTAAAGCGGCAGCGCGGTTTCGTAGATGGCGTTTTGCGTCTGGTCGAGATCAGCTCTGGCCCGCTTCATGATTTCTTCCATCGGCAAGTCTGACGCGAGCGCGAAACGCAGTTTCTTTCTGTACTTCTCGGCGCCGAGACGAAAGTCGCCATCTGAGCGCGGCAACAGATCGTTCTGGAGCCATTTTTTGTAATCCTCCAGAGCGGCCGCAGTTTTTTCCTGCAACGGCGCAAGCTCCTTCTTCATTTGCGGTGTTTGATCCACCAAAGGTGACAGTTCCGTGCGCACGAGGTTGATCGCGCCCTGCGTTTGCTCAATCGCTGTTTCGGTGTGAACGCGCGGCGGGTGTTGCAGGTTGGTTTTTGCCTGGGCGATCACGCGTGGAATCGCTTCCATGCGCTGGCGCAGGTTTGGAATCCGTTGTTCTGCCGGCGCGAAATCGCGCGCGACCAATAGATAAAGACTGTTGGCCAAACTCTGCATGTAAACGAGCGGATTCCACTCCGCTTGTTTCAACTCTTCATCCCGAAAAATTTGATAATCGATGTTCTCCTTCAGGATGCGAAAATCGATATTGTTGGGGCCGGTGAGCTGCGATCCGTCGATGGCGTTCAGCTTGTCGCGAAATTCCTTTTGGGTTGCCAGGTCTTTCGCGCGCTCTTCAGACGAGTAATCGGTTAACTGGCCATCAAACCGATGATCACCGAGCTCGGTCGCGTCCTCGGGATTAGCCCGCAGATATTGCTGGACATAATCGTGCGCAATTTTTTGAAACGCGTCGTCCTGCGAAGTGGCCGCCGCGTTCAAGATCGACAACGATAATAAGACGCCAGCAGTGATGATGACTTTCATCCGATCTCAGCTCGGCGTGCCGCCGTGCAGAATCGGCTCTGTGGCGATTTCATCCGGAGTAAGCTGCGTTTGCAGGTAAGTGCGCCCCTTATAGAAACACGACACAACGACGAAAACGACAGCAGTCGCGAACATGAAAATCGTGAAGAACGTGAAGTACTGGTAGTCCGTCAGCTTGCGTGTGCCGTCGGGGTTCAAGACCCATTTGTTGAATAGACCGACGAAGAGTTCACCGCTGGCGACGGTGAGAAGCCACAACGCCATGACTGAGCTCTTCATCGTATTAGGCGCCTGAGTGTATGAAAACTCGAGTCCGGTGATTGAGACCATCGCTTCACCGAGCGTCAGGATGACGTAAGCAAGGAGTTGCCAATTTATGCTGGGCCTCAGTCCCGAATCGATTTGCCCTTGGATCCAAACAATAACAACAAAGGACAAGCCGGTGAGGAAAAGGCCGATGCCGATTTTGCGCAGTGGCGTGAGGGGAAAGAAGCGATCGATCGCGGGGTAAATGAGATAATTTACCAACGGAATAAAAATTAGGATCAAAATGGGGTTTGCTGTCTGCACCTGCGCGGCGATCAAATTCATACCGAGCCAGTGCAGGTTCATTTTCTCCGCCTGCAACGTCCACTCCACGCCGTTGCTCATTCCCCAGAGTGCCCAGAAGACCAGGATGAACACGTAAACCATCGCGATCCTGGCGAGCGTGATGAGACCGTCGCGGCTGAACGTTTCTCGCAGGTAGCCGAGTCCCCCCGGTGGCACGTGCACCATTTTTTTGCGACCGCCCCAGAAAAACAAAGTGGCGATCAACATCGCTATTCCTGGAATTCCGAACGCCCAGCCTGGCCCCCACTTCGGATTCGCGAGGAGCCATGGGCAGAGAATGGAGGAGATAAAAGAACCAGCGTTAATCGAGAAATAGAACCAGCCAAACATCTTTGAGAGCAGGTGCTTGTTCGATTCGCCAAACTGATCGCCAACGTTGGCCGAGACGCATGGCTTGATCCCGCCTGCGCCCAAACAAATTAGCGCCAGACCGATTGCGAGCATTGTCCGTTGTCCTATTGCAACTCCCCAGGAAGTGGCCATGCACGCGAGCGTGAGGTTGCCCAGGCAGTAAACGATGGAAAGCGACAAGATCGTCCAATACTTCCCGATCCACCCGTCGGCGATGATCGCGCCGAGAATCGGAAGAAAATACACGCCGAAAACAAAATAATGCGTGTACATGTACGCCTCGTTCGGACTCATCGGCGCCAGCACACCCGACTGATTCAAGATGTAATGCGCCATGAAGACGGTCAGCACCGACTTCATGCCGTAATAAGAGAAACGCTCGGCGGCTTCGTTGCCGATGATGTACGGCACGCCCGGCGGCATACCGGTGAGGTTGGGTGGCGACGTTAGGTATTTGTGATTAGCCATTTGATCTCTTTTGCCTAACGAGCTTCGTGCGGGACTTCGGCCGGTGCCGGAGAAGTCGAAGATTCGTCAGAACGTTTCTTTGCGTCCGACCAGACTTTTGCTGGATCGGGCTGTTCCCGCTGTACTTCCGGCATCTGACCAATCGGATGCTTTTCGCAGGATACGCAAAGCAGGAGCATGCCGAGCAAAACAGCAATGACGCCTTGGCGGAAGAAAAAACCCATACTGCGCTGGCACAGTTATCAGTCTCTGGTGCTGGGTGCAAGAATGAAAGCGCGTCGGTAGCACAGGCATCTTGCCTGTGAGGCCGGTGGGCTTCCAGCCCGCCGAAGGTTTGCGGTAGCTGCTTGGGTTGCAGAGCGCCGAAGGAAACGCTGCGCACCCCCGCTCGAACGAAGCGTTCAGGCGAGACGCCCGAACGCCCCACAGGCAAGATGCCTGTGCTACTTGTGATTGAAAGACGCGAGCATGGAGTTACTATCAGACGCGGTGGCCCGCACAGACAAACAGAGTGCTTGGAGCGAAGTCTTCGCTCTCATTCTGCTTTTTGTCGGCACGTTACTGTTTTTTGCGCTGATTTCGTACACGCCAAAAGACGTACCGTCCTGGATTTGGTTTAGCCATATCTCGCCGTCGAACCATCCTGCGCAAAATTTCATCGGGCCGGTTGGCGCGATTGTGGCGGGAATTTGTTATCAATGCATTGGAGTTTTCGCTTCGCTGTTGCTGGCAGCAGTTCTACTCGGGTTCGGTGCGGCGAAATTGTTTCATCCGCGATTGCGTGTGACGCCACGAATCCCATGGATCGTTTTGTTCATTTTATCTGGCGCATGCCTTGATCAGTTATGGGACATCAGCCATCTCATTGGATTGAAGGTGCCAGTAGACATTCAGGGATCCGGCGGCCTGATCGGCTATCGCTTGGCTGATGAACATCGTGGCCTGCTCCGCGCCGCCCTCGGGCCTGTCGGTTCGCTACTTCTCGTGCTGGGAATTTATGCGACCACGCTGATCTTGGTTACCGGGCTGCGCCCGATTCATCTTGTTCGTGAGACAGTCGGCGCGACGCGGCGCGTCGGAACCAGACTGCACGAATGGCAATTGCAGCGAAAGCTTGGCAAGTTGAATCTCAAGGAAAAACTGGAAATCAGCGAGAGGCAGCTGGCCAAACAAAGGCGATCGCTCGAAAAGCAGCTCAAGAAAAAGGGCATGCCTGTGCCTGAGCCGGTAGGCGCGACAATCTCGGCGGAAGAACTTGCAAATCGGCCGGCTCCGAAGGTCGTTGATACGACTGCCTTCTCGGATGAGCAGGTGACACCCATTGGCAGAAAACCGTCTCTTGCAGAAGTGCGCGCGCGCGCTGAAAAACCAAAGCTGGATCCCAGCGTAGAAAGCACTACTTCGAGCTGGGAAGATTATGTTTTGCCAGCTTTCGATCTGCTCGACGAACGCAGTTTTGAAGCCCGCGCGGCAGCTGATCCCTCTGAGCTCCAAGAGGTGCAACAAGTCCTGATCGACACTCTTGCGCAGTTTGGTATTGCAGTGGCGCCCGGCGACATCACGAAAGGGCCCACGATTACACGGTACGAAGTCTATCCAGCCAAAGGCGTGCGCGTGGACAAAATTGTGAGTCTGGAGCGAGACCTTGCGCGGGCGACGCGCGCGGAACGAATCAACATCCTTGCGCCGATTCCCGGAAAAGACACTGTCGGCATCGAACTGGCGAACACTCGCAAGGTAACAGTGACACTGCGCGAGCTTTTGCAATCACCCGATTGGGAGGAGGCCAAAGAGCGCGCGAAAATTCCACTCGCGCTGGGCAAAGATGTTTACGGTAAGGCGATCATCACTGATTTGGCGCAAATGCCGCATCTATTAGTGGCCGGAACCACTGGCAGCGGGAAAAGCGTTTGTATCAATGCGCTAATTGCCAGCATGCTCTTTCGCTTCACTCCGGAAGAACTGCGTTTTGTGATCATTGATCCAAAGGTAGTCGAGTTGCAGGCCTATAGCTCTCTGCCGCATCTCAGTTTGCCGATTGTGACTGATCCGAAAAAAGTGCTGCTGGCCTTACGTTCGTTGATCGATGAAATGGAGCGGCGCTACAAAATCTTTGCCCGTGTAGGCGTGCGAAACATCGTCGGCTTCAATGCGCGTCCGCTGAAAAAGAAAGAGATGGAGGCCGTAGAGCCTGCTGAGGCGGCAGACAGCCCAATAAAAGTACCGCGGGAGGATGAGTTGATCATTCCGGATAAACTTCCTTACGTGGTGGTCATCATCGACGAGCTGGCTGATTTGATGCAGACCGCGCCCGCGGACGTCGAGACGGCGATTGCGCGTATCACACAGATGGCCCGTGCGGCAGGTATTCATGTCATCGTCGCAACGCAAACGCCGCGTGCGGACGTGATCACCGGAGTAATCAAGGCGAACATTCCTTCCCGAATCGCATTCCAGGTCGCCTCGAAGATCGACAGTCGCGTTATCCTCGATGAGAACGGAGCGGATCGTTTGCTTGGGCAGGGCGACATGCTTTATCTGCCGCCGAGTGCTTCGCGTCTTATTCGCGCGCAAGGCGTGCTCGTGACGGACGATGAAATTCATCGCTTGGTGGAATTCGTTTCGGCACAAAGCCCGCCCGCTTTCGACACGGAAATGCATGAGAAACTTCAATCCACAGCCGCACCGGAAGAAGAGGTGACAAGCGAAGATGAAGAGCTGGTCGAGAAATGCCTTGAGATCATTCGGCAGGAAAAACGCGCCTCCACTTCATTGCTGCAGCGCCGCTTGCGACTTGGCTATACACGCGCTGCGCGCATCGTTGATATTCTGGAGCAGCGCGGTATTTTGGGTCCCGGCGAAGGCGCCAAACCACGCGAGATTCTGGTCGATCTCGATGCTGCCGTTTAGCCGGCATTTCGCGTCATGACGATAGAAGGGCTTGGTAAAAAATTTCAGGAAGCGAGGCAGGCGAGAAATCTTACGCTAGACGAAGCAGCGCGGATGACAAAAATTCGTCCGACCCGGCTCGCGGAAATTGAGGCAGATGATTTTTCCCAGTTTCCGAGCCTTGCGTACGCAAAAGGGTTCCTGCTGATCTATGGAAAATTTTTGGACGTCGATGTCACTCCATATCTTGACGCGTTCGAAGATTCGGAGCGCGTGACGGTCGATGGTTACTCATATCTTCAAGAGAACCAGCCCACCAAGCCAGTCAGTGCGCCAGTAGCGCCACGCCGTCTACGCCATCCGGCGGCCCCCACTGGGCGCGACCGCATCTCGCCGATGCCACTTATTTTTGGGGTCGTGGTGTTGGTGATTGGCTTTTCTGTGATGAAACTGCTCTTGAACGTGCAGCGACTTGCGCCGGGAAAGGGGGAATCTACTGCGCAGACATCGCCCAGCGCATCGCCTGTGACGGGATCTAAACCGGTTCCACCCGGACCTGCCTCAAGCGCGCCAACTAACGTGGCGTCCGCTCCCTCCATCGCACCAACAGCCTCGCCGGCGCCAACGACCCCGGCGACCGCGGTTGCGGCAGCAGCGCCAGGCGAACCGGAAGTGCGTCGAGCAAAGCCTGTGACTCGTGAAGACCTGACGAAAACACAAGAAACAGCGAACTCATCGCCGGCAGAATCGGGCGAACAGAATCGCGTCGCTATTCGGCCACTCAAAAGAACCTACGTCAGGGTGACCGTCGGAGACGGGAACGGAAACCCCGCGTTCGAGCGTTGGGTTTCGCCGGCTGACGGCCCCGTTGAATTCCGCGGTAACCATGTCTCGATCCGTGTTCTCGATCCAGACGCCGTCAAGATCACGAAAAACGGCAAGGCGCTCGAAGCGGGCGACCAGGACGTAACGGTGAACTGATTCCGCCATGAACTCGCCACCTGTAGTGGCCCCGAAGGCGTTCGGGGCAAATCATCAGAAGAACGGTAAGGAGCAGGCGACACGCCTACCGCTACAGCGCACAAAGGTCGGCATGATCAGTCTTGGCTGCGCCAAAAATCTTGTCGATGCAGAGATCATGCTCGGAAGCGTTTTACAACACGGGATGGAAATCACGTCGTGCCCCGAGGACGCTGACGTGCTTGTGGTCAACACGTGCGCGTTCATTGATTCAGCTAAGGAAGAATCAATCGGAGCGATTCTGGAAGCGCATCAGCAACGCGGCTTGAGCAGAAGACCGCATCAAAAGCTGATCGTAAGCGGCTGTATGTCGCAGCGATTCGCGAAAGAACTGCGGCGGGAGATGCCTGAGGTGGATGCGTTTATTGGGCTGGAACAGGTGAGCGAACTTGGGGCGATTGTGGAGCGCATTGTAGCCGGGATCGGTGATCCCGACTGTCGCAAGGACGACATAAGCGGAACCGGCATCACCGATGCCGGCTACAACTTCGTCACACCTCGCCCACGCTACATTCCCGATTACGATACGCCACGTTTCAGGCTTACTCCGTCGCATTTCGCTTACGTGAAAATTGCCGAAGGATGCAATCACCCGTGCAGTTTTTGCGTAATTCCTCAGATGCGCGGCAAGCATCGCAGCCGATTTCCGAAATCTGTTCTCAGCGAGATTCGCGCTTTGGTGCGCGAAGGTGTACGCGAAATCAACTTGATCAGCCAGGATACGACCTATTACGGGATGGATTTGTGGCCGAGCAAGGCAGGGCCGCGCCAGCCGATTGATTCGGCTCGTGGGCCGACGCTCGCAGCGCTGCTTCGGGAAATTCAAGAAATCGAAGGCGAATTTTGGGTGCGGCTGCTTTACACGCATCCGGCGCATTGGAGCGATGAACTGATTGAAACAATCGCGCAATGCAACAAGGTCGCGCGCTACATTGATATTCCTCTACAACACATCGACGATTCAGTGCTGCAAAGGATGCGACGCGAAACATCACGCGCGCACATCGAAAATTTGATTCACAAACTGCGCGCCGGAATTCCCGGCGTCGCGTTGCGGACTACTTTTATCGTTGGATTTCCAGGTGAAACGGGTGCGGAATTCGAAAGCCTTCTCGATTTCATTCGCCGCGTGCGATTCGAACGGCTTGGAATATTCAAATATTCCCAGGAAATGGGCTCCCGCGCGGCGAAAATGCCAGGACAAATTCCTGCAAAAATCAAGAACGCACGTTACCGTAGTGCGATGTTGGCTCAGCAGCAGATTGCTCATGAAGTTGCCTGCGGGAAAGTTGGACGCGAGCTGAAATTACTGGTTGATCAGCCGCATATCGCCCGAAGCGAGAGCGATGCTCCGGACGTCGATGCGCGCGTGGTATTATCCAAAGCTGCACCAGTCGGCGAGTTCATTTGGCGCAGAATCACTGGCAGCCGCGGTTACGATTTGCTGGCATAGCATTCCGCTTGACGGCAAGTTCGCTGGTGACAAGCGAGCGATTTCTGATCAATTAACTCCGCGACTGATTTGTTTGCCTCCATGGCCGGCCTAAACGAACCAAATAACGAGACCGTTCGCGTTGATGTGCCGCTTCCGACTCCAGGAAAATCGCCAGACCCAAACATAAAATCGCGCGAAACAGTGCGTATCCAGTTGCCGGTTCGCGAGACCATGGGCAAGTTGCCGCTTCGCAATCCGACGGAACTCCCGCCTCCCGCAGGATCTGCTGCTCAGGATCTGCCTCCCAG
>DATASP010000103.1:0-4752 GCA_036269155.1 Candidatus Udaeobacter sp. | reverse complement strand
CTTAACCGCCGCCTCTCTCAACGCTCAACACTTACTCTCAACTATCCTGCGCTTGCTATTAGCGTCCGACACAGCGAAATTTCCGCCCCGAACAGCAAAAACCGGTTCCGGCATAATGAACAAAATTGATTTCGCAGTCGGCATTGGCGGTGAGAACGGCCAGGGGATCGCTTCCACTGGGAACATTCTGGCGCTTATCTTTGCGCGGCGCGGGCTGCATCTCAATGCCTACAACGCTTACCAATCGATTATCCGTGGCGGTCACACCTTTTTGACAATTCGCGCCGGCGATGGACCGGTCCGCAATATGGGTGACAAGATCGACGTCTTCATTCCGCTTAATCAAGACACGATGGATCGGCACCTGCATCTGTTGAAGAGCGGCGCATGTGTCATTTACGACAAAGAAAAGGTCACGCCCGGGAAGCCGGCCGACGGCGTCCAACTTTGCGCCATGCCAATGAAGGAATTGACCAAGGGCAACAAGCTTGCCGTCAACACTGCCGCTCTAGGTGCGACGCTTCAATTGCTCGGGATTGAATCGGAACCGCTCGAGACGGTCATCGCGCGCCAATTCAAGAAGAAAGGCGACGTAATCATCGCCGAAAACCTGGCCATCGCTCGCGCAGGCTACGATTACGCAGCCCAAAAATTTACGGCCTTTTCTTGGAAAGCGCCGCGAGGAGCCAAACCGCTCGGAATAATTACCGGCAACCAAGCCAGCGCCATGGGTGGAGCGGCGGCAGGCGTGAAGTTTTACGCGGCGTATCCGATGAGCCCGTCCACCGGTGTGTTGATGTGGATGGCGGCGCACGCGCGTGAGCTCGGCATCATGGTGCGGCAAGTCGAAGACGAGATCGGCGTGATGAACATGGTGATTGGCGCAGCTCACACAGGCTGCCGCGCCATGTGCGCAACCAGCGGAGGCGGATTTGCGCTCATGACTGAGGCCGTCGGGATGGCGGGAATGATTGAAACGCCGATTGTTTGCATCGATGTGCAACGCGCTGGCCCTGCGACAGGCGTGCCAACCAAGACCGAACAAGGCGACCTCTGGCAGGTACTGGGCGCCGGTCAGGGCGATTACCCGCGCATCGTCGTCGCGCCGACGAACCAGCTGGATTTGTTTCACTCGATTCCGGAGTTGTTCAACCTCTGCGACAAATACCAATGTCCCGGTCTGGTCCTGTCCGATCTGCTCATCTCCGAAGGAACTACGAGCATCGATCCCGATGATCTGGACTTCGCAGTGAAGATCGACCGCGGCGAATTAATTCTGTCTAACGGCAACGGCCTGCCCGCCGTAGCCTTGGCGAAGGAGGGAAACGGGACGAATCCCGCCAGCGGCTATAACGACAAGGCATATCTGCGTTACAAGAACACGCCGAGCGGAATTTCTCCGCGCGCAGTGCCGGGCGTGCCCGGTCACATTTTTACCGCAGCGACCGACGAACACGATGAAGATGGCACGCTTATCAGCGATGAATTCACCAATCCGCAGAAACGGCGGATGATGGTGGAGAAACGCGCCCGCAAAATGCAAGGCGCGATCAAGGACATCGCGCCGCCGAAACTCGTTGGTCCGGAGCAGGCCGATGTCACGCTGGTGGGTTGGGGCTCGACTGCGGGCGTAATACGGGAAGCGGTGGAAAAACTCGCGGGCGAAGAAGGCATCGTGGCCAATCAGCTAGCCATTAAATGGATTGTGCCGCTGCACGCCGCGGAGATCGGTGACATTCTCGGGCGCAGCAAGAACGTCATCCTGGTCGAGAACAATCAGAGCGGCCAGTTCGCCCGTTATCTTCGAAGCGAAACCGGTTTCGCGGCGCACGGTCACATCCGCAAGTACGACGGCGAACCGTTCATGCCGCACCACATTGTCGAAGCGGTGAAAGCGCAGTTGGCAGGCCAAACCCGCCTTTCTGTTCCTGTCCATGAGGTCAATGCCTAACAATGAGAGTTAAAAAAGGTAAAAGGGTTACAACGTTAAACAGGGAAGACACCACCCATCTAACCCCGAAGGCATTCGGGGCCGTCCCGCCACGGCGGGCAGGCGATTCAACCATGTAACGATTGTAACTGTTTTAACGATGTAACCATGTAACAAACTTATGCCCGCACCCGCTGCACCGCCCGCCACCACCGAATCCGGCAAGCTTACAAAAGAAACTTACCGTGGCCGCATCCATCCTGATTGGTGTCCGGGCTGCGGCGATTTCTCTGTGCTCGCCGCGCTTCAAACGGCGCTGTTCGAATTGGGGCTGCAACCGCATCAGGCCTGCGTCATCAGCGGGATTGGCTGTTCATCGAATTTGCCCGGTTACGTTAACACTTACGGAATGCACACGCTCCACGGGCGCGCGCTCGCGGTTGCGACCGGCGTCAAACTTGGCAACGACGATCTGAAAGTGATTTGCGCTGGCGGCGACGGGGACGGTTACGGAATTGGCGGCAACCATTTCCTTCACACCATGCGGCGCAACGTTGACCTCACTTACATCGTGATGGACAACCAGATCTATGGTTTAACCACAGGCCAGGTCTCGCCCACGAGCGTCAAAGGAATGAAAACCAAGAGCACGCCGCACGGAAGCGTTGAGAACCCGATCAATCCGATCCCGATGGCAATCGTTGGTGGTGCAACTTATGTCGCGCGCGCTTTCAGCGGCAAACAGAAACACATGGTCGAAATGTTCAAGGGCGCCATTCAACATAAGGGCTTCGCGCTGGTGGACGTTTTCAGTCCCTGCGTCACATATAACAAGGACAACACCTACCAATGGTTTAATCCGCGCGTGAAAATGCTCGAGGAACAGGGCCACGACCCGACCGATTTTCACAAGGCGATCGAGCGCGGTTATCAATGGGGCGAAGAAATTCCTATTGGATTGTTCTGGCACCGGACCGATCTCCCAACCTTGGAGGAGTTGGAACCGGTTCTACACACAGGCGAAGGTCCACTCGCATTTCGCGAGCTCGGCATTTCCCAGGAACAAGCGAAGCGCCTGATCCAGGAATTACTGTAGTGGCAGGAGCCTGCCCTGAGCGCAGTCGATTTCCTGTAGCCGCGGGCGCTGACCGCGGCCTCTTTCATTCGACGTTGGACGTTGGGCGTTGGGCGTTCGGCGTTTTCCGCCTGCTTCGATTTGCCAAAGTTGTAGCCGCGGCGCTGACCGCGGCCTGTTTCATTCGACATTGAACGTTGGGCGTTGGACGTTCGGCGTTTTCCGCCTGCTTTCGCTCAACACTCAACTCTCAGCTCTCAACCGTCTGTTATCCGCCTTGATCCAGGGCTTCCTCAGTTCCCACGCTATCGCGTTGTCCGCTCAGTTCACCCTTCGGTGCAGGCGCGCCAGAGCGCTGTTCGCCAGGGCGGGGCTCGGCCCGCGTTAGCTTCTGTCCCTGACGTGAGAAGCCCGGGGTTTCGACAGCGACGCACACGCAACCGGTTCCTTCGGCACAACTCTGGCAGCAATAGGTTTCGCCGTCGTGCGTATATCCTTCTCCAGGCCATTCATTCTTGACCATTCTGCAACAGGGACACGCCGGCAATGGAATCGAGTTCACCAACGAATCGCTTTCATCAATTTCTATCATAGGTTTTCTGTCCATCTTTGGTGGGCCCCCTTTCATGAAATAGAAATCGATTCTAACGGCACTCTTGCGCGGGTGACCGCGGGTAGCGCATGCGTCTCGCGTGCTGGTTGCGGTGTCCCACCGCAACGAACTTCCCAAAAAGAAGTGAATCAGGAAACTAGGAATTCAGGAAAATCCGCGGTTAACCTCCGGTCCGACAATTCGTGTCTGTTCGTGGTTACCCACTCTTTGGCGTTTTGGGGAACGACGGAATCGATTCGTTAATCACAACCCAGGGCAATTTATCTTCGAGAAAGATCACTTTCGTCGGCGCAAACGGCGTCGGATCATCGAGCGACGCGATTGTCACGTCGATCATCTCGGAATCCATGTTGTCCTCGAAAAACAGATGCGTGCCGCAACAGGCAGCGAAAGAGCGAATCCGATTCGCATGCGCAATCTTGCGCGATTCACCCTTCGTCACGATCAAATCTGCACGCGGCACCGATCCCCACTGCACATAAGGCGCGCCTGCGCTTCGTCGGCAATCGATGCAATGACAATCGACGAGCGCAACCGGCCGACTCTTCAACACGTAGCGTGTCTCGCCGCAAAAGCATCCACCGGTGAACTCCATGAATTCGTCTCTAACCAGAAATCGACGCGAATCAACGCAATTGACCGCTACAGCGCCGTATTATTCGCGACTTCGTGCTTGGCACTTGATTTTTTTGCTGCTGAAGTGTCTTCCTCCCCAGCACAAGAAGCATTTATTATGGCTAGGAATCATCTCATAAATGTTGTAGCTAGCCCCTGTTCGCCACGGCGAATCCGTCCGGTGGCGGATGGGGCGCCCGGATCTTTGAAGTCGCACGTTTTGGACGGCGCACCCGCCACCGCGGGCAAGCTCTGCAGTGGCTACAGCGACTGCGCATTCACAAGATGGCTTCTGGCAAATTCGTAAGTGTACTGACCGCAATAGCCGTCACCAATGCCGCGACGCTTTTTGCGCAAGAAGGAGCTAAGCCGGAAAAGGCAGCCGAGGGGACGTTGATGCTTCAAGGTAAGAACTATTTGCTGACACACGCGCTGGCCTATGAGACCACGGTCAATGAAGAGGAAGTGATAGCGGTGGTTTTGAGCGGTCAGGCGATTTCCGGAGAGCAGCTCAAGGAG
>DATASP010000102.1:0-12367 GCA_036269155.1 Candidatus Udaeobacter sp. | reverse complement strand
CGGATCTCAAAAGCGGCGTAGTTCTCGATTTTGATCAAATCTACAGAGAGGGAGATCAAACCGGCGATTGAGGACCTCAGAGGACGCGGCAGGATTAACTCCGCGTTACAGCGAGGGAAGTTTCTTCAGGGGAGACGCCGCCAGGAGCGCTTTGAGTTTGTCCACTTGTTCTTGCGTGCTCTCTTTCATCCACGGTTCGGGGGCAGCGGCAAAGGCTTCCTCTAGTCGCTGCTGACCTGGCGCTTCTTGCTCCAATCCGACATACGCTTCGGCGAGAGTCGCCAGAACCCAGTACCGGTTTTGGGGAAACTTGCTGCCTGGAGGCAAGGGTTTGGTTCGCATATTCGATGTCAGCCACTGGTTGCAAATGGAGATTACTTCCTGGCGCACACGTCGCGCTTGCACGAAGTCCGCAACGGCTTCTGCCAAATCAGCAGCATGAGCCGCCCGCTCGTTTAGCAGGTAAGCGTAGTTGATGCCGTTGTAATAGTCGTTGCGCAGATAGAAGCCGCGCTCATAGCCGCGAATGGCTTGATCGAGATAGCTACGCTCCTTCGTCATATCCCACATCCGCTTGTGTATTGAGCCCCAGAGCCCGAGTGTCTCGGTGTCATTCGAAACCTGCGGATCGAGCAGGCTCAAGAGATCGCGTGCTTGTTTGAAAGCTTCTTCGGGAGTGGGATACTTACTTTTATAAGTGGCGAGCGCGAGTCGCTGAATAATGTAAGGGTCTTCCGCACTACCTCCCGCGGCCTCGTTTCCGCGCCGCGCCTCGCGAATTTCTTCCAGAAGCATCTTCGCCTTGACCCAATCGCCTTTGCTTTGTGCGGCATCGACGCGCGCGATCAACTCACTATGAGCCGGAGCATTGGTTGTTGTAGGAGCCGCGCTTGTTTTCTCGAGCTGGACGCTCGCGACGGAAAGCGCTGGTGGCTTCAATCCATGCAGGTGGCCATAGACCGGGCTGTCTTGGTCCGCTGGGTCCTTGCTTGTGATTTCTTTCAGTGCGGCAGTAAGCTGGGCCGTGAAGCGCTCGACCTCACTCGCGCCAATGTCTTCGCCGAGATGGTGGTAAGGACGGATGACAATGTGGCTTAAGTCAAAGAACTTCGAGCCCACCATTTGATCTTCTGCGATAATAACCGTCGTATACGGTTTGAGCGCATGCCGGACGCCGAGCTCGTAGATCGCGTTGCGGTTCGAAGTGGACAGATCAGCCACCACCACGTCTGCCTCAAAGAGCATGCGGTACATCGGGTTATCGATTTCTCCGGAATGGAGAATTTCGTCTGCCCGGACACAATTCAGATCCGCGGCTTTCACGGCCGGCTTGATTAGATACTTATAAGACTTATCCAAATCCAAGACCCGTCCGGTCTCGAAGTCAGTCTTCTTTCCGAATCCCATCACGACAAAGCAGATGCCATTTTGCCTGGTCGCACCTGACTGCGTTGGCATATCTTTTATCTCAAGCTATTCTGTTGTCGCCTGCACGGAACCTTCCTTGCGAAAATGGGACATCATCGATTTGCTCGCGGCCACTGTCCGGCCTACGCCGTGCTACTACTACGAATTTTGTCGGCATTGCGAGTTGCGTTCGAGAATCGGGGTTCATGATGCCGTGACCGCGCATGTGCTGTCAAGAACCGTTATATTACCATGGAAAAAAGCACGATCAGTTTTGAGAACGGAAATCGCGCCGTAGTTGTCACGGCCCCCCGCGATGCAAGCGCGCAGGCGATTTTAGGCGCTCTTGGAATCGTATCGCCTCGTGCTGTGATTCTGCTTTTTGGAGGCGCAGCTGGCCTCGATGATTCACGCAAAGCGCATCTTGCGACTTTGTTTGCCGAGGGAGTTACTCCAGTGGCGGCCGAATTGGGTGCGCTGATTATCGATGGAGGCACACAATCCGGCGTTATGGCGATAATGGGCGAAGCCGTCGCGCAACATCCCGGGACATGTCAGTTGCTCGGAATCGCACCGAAAGGGAAAATCGCCCATCCGGAAATTGTGGGCGCGTCCGCCGCTTCGGACGGCGCTTCGCTTGAACCACATCACTCGCATTTCGTTTTGGTAGAAACCGCCGAATGGGGCGGCGAGACCACGACGATGTTGGAATTGGCGCGCGCATTCAATGCCCCGACCGTTGCAATCCTCGTCAACGGCGGCGCGATTGCGGCGGATGAAGCCTTACAAAGCGTGCGCAACGGATGGCCACTCCTCGTGCTTGAAGGCAGCGGAAGATTTGCCGACGAATTGAGCGCCGCCGTACGCGATGGGCAGTCTGCGAAATCCGCTAAAATAGGTGAGATCGCACGCTCCGGCCGCGTCGCCCTATTTCAGGTCGATAATGCGGCGCAAAAATTGAAAGTCGAGCTTCGCCGAATGCTGTGCGGCTAATGCGCTGATTTGTCTTTTGGAGCCGATGCCGCCGCAGATTTCGCGTAAGCGATAATTTCGGGGCGATACTCGAAATGCATCGTATCAAAATGCCACCATTTACCGCCCCAGATGAAACCGTGGCGCTCGAACGTCTCGATTATTTCAGTCGGCCAGTTTTTTCGCGAAAAAGTTTCTAGTTGGGTGAGCGGCACCCAGCGCCAATAGGCCGCTTTCTTTACGTTAAGGTCGATGGCAGTAGCAAAGGAGTGATTGCTTAGGCTCTCGGTGCCGGCGACTTTGCGCCAATTAAACGTGCCTGCGAGCTTGTCGACGTAGGATCGTATCTCGGGTTTCTGTGCCAGTAACGGAGTCAGATCCGCGGACACAGCACGCAGCGCATCGGCTGCGCCGTAGCGCGCGTTGAATTTTACCCGGTTGCCACAGAACTCTACAACAACGCATTTACTTGCGACCGCCAATTCGGAATCACCGTAAAGCGCCATAAAAAGGGCATCAACGCGGTAGCGGCCCGGATCAAAGTCCTTTGGTAACCGATCGGTCGGATTCGCCAGCGGATAGGTGTCGTGGAACATGTCCTTGATATCGGGATGATCGAGTCGCTGTTCGGGTGTCTTTGTTATCCCGTCGTCATAAATGAATTTCTGACCGGCAAGGCATACAAGGAGTCGCTGATCGGACCTAATTTCCAGCGCCTGCAATGTTTTGGGATAGGCGGCCGCAAGGGCGGCGAGGATTGGAACCAGCTTTTGATCGTGATGAAACGAGTCGGGCAAGCTCAGCACTAGAGCTTGAATATCGTCGTGGAATTCAAACCGCTGATTTGGTGAAGAAGCTGGTTCCGTGGAAAAGAGGTTCCCTACAAGAAACGCCAGGAGGCTTATTAGAAAGAAAGCCAACCCTTTGCGCAAAAAACCGGCGGCGTAATGCACAACGATTATCGGCCGCTCTCGATTGATTGGATCAGCTTTACGTTGGCCTTCTCGTATTGATTCATGCTATTGAAAACGCGATCCTGATTGTCATCGACACCGCGATAATAATTGCCCAGCCTGCGGGCTAAATCCATTCCCCTTTGACTCGAGAATTTGTAGCCCTTTCGGGCAAATACTTCGTTTCGGGCGCGCCATAAATCATCAGCACTAAGACTTGAAAGCTCAGCCGCACTCAGAAAACGAGTGCTTGAGTCCGGGAAGAGCCATGGTCCGCGCGCGGGCGTAGTTGACGGTTCAGGCGAATCACGCTGAACGGTACTTTTAGATGAAGCAATCTTGAGCGCCCCGGAGGTTTTGGAAATTCCCCATTCCTGGCTGATGCGACCGCTAGTGCTTTCGCCCGATCTGGGATTTCTGTAGAGATATCGGTAGTCAAAATAAGCTGTGCCCCTGTCTGGAATGGCAGAATGCTCGACACGAATGTCGCCGACAGTGAAGGCGACAACAGGCCACCGCTTGAAAAAATCGCCTAGCTCATTTCGGCGGGATGCTTTATCGCTCCGCTCCGGGCCCCACCTGAACGTGTCGCCATATTGCGAAAGCATGTATTCGATGTCTCCCCGCTCTTCCGCGCGAAAATGACTAGTCACAAAGTCCCGCACTTCGTCATCGTTGATCACGTTGGCGCCCAACGGTGCCGGTGTGGTGGTCGTTAGAGTCGGAAGTGGAGTTGGTGCTGGTGGTGATGGTGTCGTTAGAATCGGGACAAGTGTCGGGACCGGTGTCACTGCAGCCGGCGTTATCGGGAGAGGCGTAGAACCTCCTATCGGAGTGATGGCGGCCTTTTCAGGAGACCCCTTTTTCTTCTGGACGAGATACCATCCGGTGGCACCGACAATCAATAAGGCCACAATTGCGATAGCGATGAGAATTGACTTACGGCCAGACGGACGAATTGGCGGCTGTGGTATCGATGGTTTCTCCGGTTGATCTGGCACTTTTGCGCCAGGAAGAGGAGGCCTCTTTAGCACGGCCTTGACCGTTTTCGCCAAGTTGTCCAAATGCCGTTCCAGCGGCGGCGAGAACGCGTCCATCCACTGCGAAGTCGAGATAAAATATTCCAGCGACTTTGTGGGCGGGATGTCATCAACCCGAAATGGAATAATGTAGACGCTCTTGTTAACGGCGCGCTCTACTTCGCGTTTGATTTGAGGCGAGGCGTCCGCGTTCCGGGAAAAGATCAGGATCATAATGCGACTGGATTCGATCGCATCGATAATCGATTCGCCCCAATCGGCACCCGGAACAACATCACGCGGCGCTATCCAGCAGGTTACTGAGTCTGCTTCGAGCCGCGCCACGATCGCATCGGCGACAGCTTTGTCCTTTACCGAGTGACTTACGAAGACATCATGAGCCATTCGTGGCCTCTGTTTCGTTTATTGTTCCTTTCCCGTCTATGATGGTGCGGGGAAACATGTCGATTCAAGCCAAATCGACCAATTGACCTTGCCTGGCCAACGAGAAAGCTCATTATCGACGACAATGAGTTACCGCGACAAATTAAATAAGATCGGTCCGCGGAAACTGCTCGCACTCGACGGCGGTGGCATTCGCGGTGTAATTACGCTCGAAGTTCTCGCTGAAATCGAGCGTCAACTTCAAAAGAACCTCGGGCGCGGCGGCGACTTCGTGCTTGCTGATTACTTCGACTATATCGCGGGCACAAGCACAGGCGCGATCATTGGCACCTGCCTGGCCCTCGGAATGCGGGTAGGGGAGGTCGCGCGCTTTTACGAGGAGAGCGGTCCCGCGATGTTCGACAAGGCCAACCTCATCCAGCGCTTTAAGCAGGGGAAATTTCACGACAAGAAGTTGGCTATTCGGCTCCAGCAATTGATCGAGGAAAGGACTGGAAATCCGATGTCATCGCTCGGCAGCGAGCATCTGCGCACACTGTTGATGGTGGTGTTGCGCAACGTCACAACCGATTCCCCGTGGCCGGTTTCGAATAATCCAGCTGCGAAGTACAACGCGCCTCATCGGGCCGACTGCAACCTAAACATTCCTCTGTGGCAACTCGTCCGCGGGAGCGCGGCCGCGCCCACTTATTTTCCGCCGGAAGTGGTGAAGGTCGGTGAGCAAGAGTTCATCTTCGTCGATGGCGGTGTGACGATGTACAACAATCCCGCCTTTCAGCTTTTCCTCATGGCGACCGTTGAAGCCTACAATCTTGCCTGGCCGGCCGGTGAAAAGGAAATGTTACTAGTCTCGATCGGCACCGGGAGCGATCCGAAGGCGAATGCAAATCTCGCGCCCGGGCAAATGAATCTAATTTACAACGCCACCTCAATTCCTGCCGCCCTCATGTTCGCTGCGAGCAATGAGCAAGATTTCCTGTGTCGCGTGTTTGGCAAATGTCTCGTCGGCGATCCGCTCGATCGTGAGGTCCACAACATGATCGACGAGCGCGACCTGGAGAAAGGCTTCCCAGGCTGCAAAGGCCCATGTGACAAACTCTTCACTTATTTGCGATACAACGCGGAGCTTTCGAAAACGGGTCTCGAGCGTCTCGGCGTGGGACACTTAGATCCTGAGCACGTTCAGCAAATGGATTCTGTCGATCATATCGGCGAGATGCAAGAGCTTGGCCAGGCGTTGGCTCAGCAGAAAGTGAAAGCTGAACACTTCGCCGGGTTTCCGGCAGCGAGTTAGTTTAGCTGCTTCGAAAAGGGGGAAGATCAAAAGGAGTTGGCCTATCTGCGGTCTCCCTGCGCGCCTTTGTGCTGCCTCTTGTCACATTCTCAGCGCACAATGACCGCACACGAACCGGAGCGGCCATGATCGTCCAGGGCGGTGAGTTCGTAGCGGCCGGGCCCTGATTTCCAGGAAAGAATGTCGGCGGCAGCAGATTTCCCAATGAAAGTCTTGTCGGCGAACCAATACACTTCGCGAACATCGGCGTCGGTTTTCGCTCGCAATGGAATTCCTTGTTTGCGACTCGACTCACTATTTACAATCTCATAGGTGCTCCCCGCCGATGGGGCGATAATCCGGGGCGGATTCCCAGTGCGTGCGACCAGCTCCGGATCCGTCTCCGGTAAAAAAGGGGGCGGCAATTTTCTGGGCACTCCTGCCCGGCGAAAGATCGACAACAATTCCGTCGGCCAAAATTCGTAGACTTCACGCCGCAGCTGGCGCGTTCCGTCATCACGCGCGACGCGGAGTCCGCTCGCGGCATCGACGAGTACTTCCTGATGGACATCGCAAAGTTTGATCGGTGAAATTCCCGGAATGAACCAACCCTCGACGTGTTGAGTGCAATACAGCTCAGGTAAATCACCTGAGACCGCGCAAAAGGAGACGCGTTTCAAATTGGCGCCCGGAGGCGGGAGATGTGGTTGGCTCGGCTCCGGCCACGTCGCGCGCAAACTGTCGATGATTTGAAACAAGAGAGGAGCAGCGGCAATTCGTCCGACAAAAGTCCCGTTGGCGCGGCCATCAAAATTTCCGATCCACACTGCGAGCACATAATGATTGAAGACGGCAATTGACCACGCGTCGCGAAAACCGTGTGACGTTCCCGTTTTCCAAAAAACCGGCGCCGCTTGGTCAAAATATGCGCGGCCCACTTCGGGTCGTGCCAGGTTAATCATTTCCAGCGTCAGGAATGCGGCTTCCGGCATGATGATCGAACGGCCTCGCGCAGCGGTTGGATCGCGCGATGTGCGGCGAAGCGGACGCATCTCGCCGTTAGTCGCCAGCGCGGCGTAAAGTCGGACAAGATCTTCCATTGTGACTTCGGCCCCACCCAGCGGAAGGGACAAGCCATAAACCGATTCTGAGCGTGGCAATTTGACGCCGGCGCCGCGGAGGAATTCGTAAAGCGTGGGATGATGCAACTGCGATGCAAGTTCGACTGCTGGAAGATTGCGGCTGCGCGCCAGCGCGTCGCACGCACGGATCGGACCGACAAATTCACGATCGAAATTTTCCGGATTATAATCGCCGAAACTATGCGGTGCGTCCGACAGGATCGACAATGGATGAATCAGTCCCTGCTGCAGAGCGAGCGCATAGACGAATGGTTTTAAAGTGGAACCGGGCGAGCGCGGCGCACGCGTTCCATCAACTTGTCCCTGTATTTCGGCGCTGAAAAAATCGGCTGAGCCGATTTGTGCGAGCACATCCATCGTCCGCGTATCAACCAGCAGGACGGCGGCATTCTGAATTCCGCGACTGCGATTTGTTTGAATATAATCGGCGATACGGCGCTCGATTAATTGCTGCTTCCCTAAATCCAGGGTGGTGACAATTTCCTCGCGGCCTTTCTCGTTCGCAACGATCTGCTGAACAAAATGCGGCGCGAGAAACTTGCGTTCCCGTTGCGCGCGTGCGCTGAATTCGCGTGCGGAGAATTCCCGATTGATTTTGGCGCGGTCGTACCAATGGCTTTGGGCCGAATCGAGCGACTGGTTATCCCGATCGACAAACAACGCACGGCGGCTCGGGCTTTGCGGAATCACGCTGAGCGCGACTGCTTCTGGTCGGCTTAATCTGGATGCCGGTTTGTCGAAATAAATCTGACTGGCCGCGCCGATACCTTCGATGTTTCGTCCGTAGGGCGCGAGATTAAGATAAGCTTCAAGAATTTCAGCTTTCGAGTAATGCCGCTCCAGTTCGAGTGCGCGAACAATTTGAACGAACTTTCCGCCAAGCGTGCGTGTGCATAGATGATAACGCAACCGGGCGAGTTGCATCGTAATTGTCGATGCGCCGCTATGTGCGCCGCCGGCGCGCAGGTAAAGTGCCGAGCGCAGTAACGCAACCGGGTTAACGCCCGGGTGGTGCCAGTAATATTTGTCTTCAAATCGAAGGGTCGCATCGATTAGCGAGGGCGAGATATTTGGCAACGGAGTCCAGACTCGAAATTTCTGGTCCGTTGTCAGGGTGACGCGAAGCAATTTTCCATTGCGATCGCGCACGCATTGGGAAAAGGAGATCCCATCCAGCAACGGTGGCTTGGGAAGTAGCAGCCAAACAAACCACCCGGTCATCCCAAGCAGGGCGAGCGATCTCACCCAGGAACCACTGATCACACGACCTAACGCGAGTAATCTATGGTCCTTTGAAAGGTCTCTCTCTTCGTTCGGGACGACACGCATTTTCATTTCGACCAGTTCAAAAGCTATTCTGTTACGCTGATCTTTCCGCCAACGCCGCGTCCCTTCACATTTCGCTCGTACATCGATTCCGCGAAAATCGGCGGCACGGTAAATTCACCGCGATTAGACGATTTAATCTGATAATTGATCTCGAGTGCGTTGGTCGACACAGTCGCGTAAAACACGGCGCGATCTTCGCGCACATCGACATAATCGACGCTGGGAATTGTTGAAACGCCTGGTTGTAGCGATGAGCCGACAACTTCGAACCCGCCCGGCAGCAGATCGATGATGGCAACATTGGTAACCGGTTCATCGCGCACAGTTCGCACGTGCAGACGAACATGAATCGGTTCGCCCAGCTTCGTCTGTGTTACCGGCTTATCATTCTTGTCGAGTAACTCGCGATAAACTTCCAATCCAGCTGTGACCGGTTGCGCCGGAACATGTCGATCAAATCCAGCTTCGACTACCTGGAAAAATGCTCCAGGACCGCTGAGCACTCCCGCGATTTTAAAACGCAGCGCAGTTGCATCTTTGGAAAAAGCCGTCCGTTGGAGCAACTTCGCGCCGCTCGTTAGGGCAACTTCGCGCTTGTCGCGGTGGATTTCAGCAATGCTGAGGTCGGGAAGCTTTTTCGCGATCATGTGCGAGTACGATTTCAGCGCCGAAACCGCGTAGGCGGCCGAGAGCGTATTGAACTCGCCGCGCCCAATCGGCTGGAGAATTTGCTCGAATTCCTGGCCTGAGATTTTCTTCAGTCGCTCGGGAAAAGCGCGCGAGAGTACAGCGATGTATTGCGCGTTTGATCCGAGTGGTTGGCAGAAGTCGTCGTAATCCCGGGTGGTTCCCTTGTCGATCCTATAGGCGGCGATCAATTCTTCCGCGTCTTTGTCTTTGTGCAGAAGTTTCAGCGCGCCGGCGAGATAACCACCGGTGATATCGTTCTTCCAGAGATCAGTCTGATGCTGCTCAAGATAGTCGCGCAGATTAAGAATGTAATTGGTGGTGACAACGCCTTCGCGCGTAAGCACGTAAATCGCATAGGCGACAGCGCGCGCGTCTGCCATCGTCGAAGGTTCGCGTCCAACTATCTTTTGCAAATAGCGCAAACCACTCGCAAACATATCCGCAGGCGGCGCAGAACCGGCTGCTTTCGCCGTGCTCAGAAAATCCATCGCGTAAACGGAATTGAAGCTGATCTTCTCGTCGGTTTCCGGGGCCCAATAACCGAACGCGCCCTGATCGTTTTGTCGGCGTCGCAAAATTCCAAAGACTTTTTCGAGCTGAGCATTCACCTCTGCGCGATTGAGCCCGAAATCGGCTTCATCTGCGAGCACGAGCCGGCAAAACGCGCCGCTCGTGATTTGCTCGCTGCAGCCGTGGGGAAAGTCCTTGAGAAAAACGTAAAGACCGTGCGCGAGACCAAGCGGGACTGCCGCGACCGCGGCCTCGCGCTTGGCAAACTCAGAATAGATCTGACGTGTAACCTGAACATCAGCGCTTCCTTTTTTGAAATTCCCGCTGCGAACGTCGGTCGTATAGGGAACGGGCGGGCGGACGCTAAGCGTAGCGCGCCGGCGGGTTTCAATTCCATTTCGGCTGGCCACAAATTTGATTTCGCCAGAGCCGAGCACGTCGTTCACACGCAGGCGTAACTTCACGCTTTGCTCGCGCCCTTCGGCGATTCGCAATTTTTGTGTCGCCGTTCCCAGGATCGACAAATGCGGGGAGGTCTCGGCGCGCAGCTCGATTTCCGCGTCTGCGCCCGAACCTTCTACATTATTCGCGACCGTCACGCCGGCCTCAAATTCGTCACCAGGAGCAGCCAGCACCGGCACGCTTGGCGTAATGACAAAGGGTCCGCGAATGAGCGCGTCGCGGTCGGTCGACCCGGCGGATTCGTTGGAAACAGCGACCGCCATTATTTTTAACGTGCCGTCGAAAAAGTCGGGCACATCATAGACCACTTCGCGCGCAGTCGCGTCGGCGTCGATGATGCCAGACCAAAACACGACTGGTTTTTCCGTGACGCGCTTGAACGGATTCAATCGTTGCGCCCCTTCGCCGTCGCCGCCAAAGGCGGAGAGAGAACGCAGCAACGAAAATTCTGGAATGATAAGATCGACAATCTGCGCTGTCTCCACACCGAGAGCGCATTTGCGAAAGAGATACGCCAACGGATTCGGCGTCTTGTAATCAGTGACCTGTAAGATTCCCTGATCGACCGCGAAAATGACGATCTTGCTCGGACGATCGGTTTTATAGCCGATGTGCAACGGTTCGCCCGGCTTTGCTTTTGCCGCGGCTTGTAGATCGATTTTTAGCCTTCGGTTTTCGATATTGGCGGTGAAAGGCACAACGCCATAACTGAGCGGGCTCACAAAAATTTCCTTGGAATCGAGCGCCCGAACGAACGCGACATTCACATAACCGCTGCCTTCAAAACCTTGGGGCAAACGAATGTGCTGAATGCTGCTCGCGGTGTTCGTTTGAAACCAGTTGTAACTGTAAACTTTTTCGCGCTCGATCGTGATGAGCCCGTAACCACTGTAGGGCGCCGTCACGCTCACCGCGATTTCATCCCCGGCCTTGTACTCTTTGGCGTTAAGTTTGACCTCTAGCTCGGCGTTCTTCTCCAGGGCACCGGCAGCTGCGGCGTGACCTACTACTGAGAAACGCAACTTGCTTAAAATGCGATTCTGATCGTCGCGCAGCTCGAGCACATAATTGCCGGGTTCATCGGTTGGAAGCGCGTAATGATACCCACTGGCCGCGACCGAGATCTTTTCCGATTTCGCGGGGCGCTCTTTTAGAACTGACTCATAAACGTAATTGCCATTCTCCTGTTTCTTCAGCACGGAAACGTATTCCTGCACAATGAGGTTGAGGGTGACGTTCTCGACGGCGATGCGATTCAGTTGTGGATCGACTGCGACCAGGTCGATCGCCCGCGGCTTATTCATGTCGATGTAACGGAGGTTGCCGTCGGCTTTGTAGCCGATCACATAAGGCAGAGCGGACACAAGCGCGCCAACGTCGCCCATTACACTCCTTCCGCCTTCGCCTTCGAAGCCTTCAGCGATGAATCGCATCGCGTAGGTCGCGTCTGCGAATCGTTCCAGTTGCAAGTCAAAAGCGGCGTGGCCTTCACCGTCAGTTTTCTGCTCTCCGAGATCGACTGTTTGCTCCTGCTGATTTTTGTTTTCGTCAAAGAGCGGATCGAAAAAGGTGAAGTCGCGAAAATCCGGAAATGAAAACGCAGAAGGCGTGAGCTCAACCTTGCCGGTCACCCGCCGATCGGTGGCGGGTGTGCCATAAAGGTTGGCCAGGGCGACGAATGCCTGCATTTCCTTGGGATGAATCCAGCCGCGCGGCGCGGCTTTGGAAAGGCGCGTCTCGATCTTCATGCGGTCGGGTAGGAACTCTTTTACCTGCGCGCTGGCGGAACCAAGCAGACTCGAGCGTCTGTTATCTTTGATTAGGTAAATATTGAATGTGTAAAGGCCGGTCGGCGATTCGTTGGCCGTCTGGTAGTTCAGTTCAGTGAATCCCGTTTCCGGCAGCGTGAGCTTCTTTGTCTGGACCCGCAGGTCGCGCGCATCGAGCACTTCGGTTTCAACGGGCAAACCTTTGAGATTGCCACCCCAGCTGCGCTGTTTCACGACAAACCCGATGTGAATTTCATCTCCCGGGCGGTACACACCGCGCTCGGTGAAAACGAAGGCGTCGAGACCTTCCGGCGGGAGGTTCTCTGCCCCTTCAATCTCAAAGCGCGAGAAATTCAACACGCGGTCTTCACGCGCGAACGGCATGAAAGCGATGTCGTCGCCATTGCGCGCGACGAACGCCACCGGTGTTTTTTCG
>DATASP010000101.1:0-4980 GCA_036269155.1 Candidatus Udaeobacter sp. | reverse complement strand
CGGTTGCCTCTCACGCGGTTCGAAATCGAAGCGATCGAGCTGGAATCCCACGATGCCGCCAGGGAAGCGCTCTTTTGCGTGCAACAAGACGGGATGTCAATGGAGGAAGTTGCCACTGAGGGAGGTTACCCTTATCGACGTTTGCAGTTTCTGTTAGAAGACCTTCCCGTGGACGCTCAGCAGAGATTCCTAAGCGTTTCGGCGGGCAACGTGCTCGAACCAGTCGCGCGCGGCGACGGATTTGAACTTTGTCGTCTCGTCAGCAAGATTGAGCCTCAAGCGGACGACCCAGCCGTTAAATCGCGCATCGATCAGCGACTGCTCAGCCGGCATTTCTCGGAGCTTATGAGCAAGTATACGCAGCGCCGGCTCGGCGGCGTGTCACCTGCTAAAGAATGAAAGTTCAAGACAGCGAAATTCTGCGGCGTTCATCGGTTTTCCGTTTTCTTGCCGATGAACATTTCGCCGCGATTGAGCCGCTCTTGCAGGAAGAGCACTATGAATTCGGGGACGTAATTGTAAAGCAGGATGATCCGGCGGATTCGTTTTATGTTTTGACCAGAGGGCGGGCACGCGCCCTCAAGATCAAGCCAGACGGTGAGGAAATCCCGCTGGGCGTGTTGAAGCCCGGTGACTCGTTTGGAGAAGCCGCATTATCTGAGGGTGGAACCCGAAATGCGACGGTGCGCTGCAGCACAGCGGTAGATGTTTTACGGCTCGATCGCGATGATTTTACAGAGCTCGCCCGTCGCGTACCCGATCTGAAGCAATATGTCGAGACCACCGGCCGGGACAGGGCTCTGCAAAGTTTCCTCTATCAGTTCAGCAATTTTGGCCGGCTTCCGACGCCCGTGTTGCGCGGCATGGTCGACAGATTAAAACCCGTGACGATCGAAAAAGGCAATCTGATTATCCGTGAAGGAGACGATGCGGGTCCTCTTTACATACTGCAGAAGGGACGCGCGCGGGCGTTTGCCGGAATCGACGGACAAACGCGCAATCTCGCGTTTTATCGCGAGGGCGACTTTTTCGGTGAACTGTCGGTCTTGAACGGCTCACCGCGTGCGGCCTCCATCGAGGCATTCACAGATTGCCAATTGCTCTCTCTTGAACCCAAGTCGGTGCAGGACTTGCGGCGACGTTTTCCGGAATTCGATAGGCTCGTGAGCGAGCGGCTCGCGCTTTATCAGGCGAAAACCGAAGCGCGTATTCCGCTTGATTTCACGACCGAACTGCTGCCTGCCGAAACACAGGTACATGACAAGGTTCAGCTGGACCGCGAACATCCTCCAGCCGGGGCCGAAGATAAAGAAGCTCCCTTCGCTGACGAGCAGGGCTTGTTCCGCAAACGCGGAAAGCGGATCCGTAAAGTCGACCACATCATGCAGATCGACGAGATGGATTGTGGTGCAGCCAGTCTCGGAATGATCTGCCGGCATTTTGGCCGCAAGGTAAGCCTGGCACGGATTCGGCAGCTCTGTCACACGGCTACGGACGGCACCAGCCTCAAGGCCCTTTCTCGCGCCGCAACTGAACTTGGACTGGCCGCGCGCGCATTGAAGATCTCGCTGCGCAATCTCCCGCTCACCCCGTTGCCGGCCATTGTGCATTGGGAGGGCAACCACTGGATCGTGCTCTACGATGTCGACAAGCAGTTTGTGCGCGTGGCCGATCCCGCGGTTGGGTTACGGAAACTTCCGCGCCGCGAATTTGAAGCGAAGTGGACAGGCTACGCGGCGCTGTTCGATTACACGCCCGCATTCGAACAAGCTCCCGAAAGCAAGCCAACGCTGGCGTGGATTCTACCATTTCTTGCGCGATTCAAGGTGATCTTGCTTCAGGTGCTGGGGCTGGCGGTCGCTGTCAGCGTCCTTCAACTGCTCTTCCCAGTGTTCACCCAGATGGTGGTCGACAAGGTCATTGTCGAAAACGATGTCGGCCTGTTGAAGACGATCCTGTTCGGCATGCTCGCGGCCATCGTCTTCGTGCAGCTCTCCACTCTCGCGCAGGAATATCTGCTGGCTTTTGCGGCAGTGCGCCTTGATACGACCGTTCTCGATTTTTTAAGCCGGAAACTTCTCTCCCTGCCGATGACTTATTTCACGAGTCGCCGGACAGGCGACATTCAACGCCGGCTCGATGGAGCGAGGCAGGTTCGGCAATTTGCCGTCCAACAAGGAGTTGGCGCTTTGCTGGCCGCAGTTTTTCTCGTCGGCGCAGTGATTTTGATGGCGATGTACAGTCCATTGCTCACCCTGGCGTTTCTGGCAACAACGCCGATTTACGTGGGACTAATGATTTTTTCGGTAAAAGTGCTTCGTCCGCTGTATCACGGGGTGGAAGAAAGCCAGGGGAAATATAGTTCGCATCAGATTGACGCCATCAAAGGCATCGAGGCAGTGAAAGCGGCATCAGCCGAGAATGCCTTTCGTGACGCCATGCTGAACGAGTTTCTCTCGGTCTCACAAAAACTTTTCAAGGCGACCTTCATCGTAATGTCGTACGACAGCGTTCTGCAGAGCATCGGTCTGCTCTCTACTGCGATCTTTTTGTGGGTCGGTGCTACGCAAGTCATTAACGGACACTTGAGCGTTGGCGGGTTTGTCGCGTTCAGCTCACTAACGGCGATGGCCTACGCGGGAATTTTGCGCGCTCTCGGGGTTTGGGACAACCTGCAAAACGCCGCCGTCCTCCTGAATCGGCTGAATGACATTTTCGAGCAGGAACCCGAACAGGGCCATGATCGTTCTCGACTTGTCCCGGTGCATAGCCTCGAAGGGCACCTCCAGCTTCGCGGAGTTTGTTTCAAATACGGCGGCCCCGAATCGCCCGATATTTTAAAGAATATCAACCTCGACCTGGCGCCGGGGCGCATGGTGGCATTCGTCGGTCGCAGTGGCTGCGGGAAAACGACGCTCATTAAATTAATTGCCGGCCTGCTCGAGCCTACGGAAGGCACCATCTTTTTCGACAATGTCGATCTAAAAACTCTCAACTATCGCGATGTGCGCCGGCACATCGGAATAGTGCTTCAGGAAAATCACATGTTTAACGAAACGATCGCGCGCAATATTTCGTTTGGCGATCTGGAGCCGGATCTCGATCAGGTGCTTGCCGCCGCACAAGCTGCCGCGGCGCACGATTTCATCATGCGTCTTCCGCTTGGTTACGAGACAAAGATTGGCGAATCGGGTCTTTCTCTTTCAGGTGGCCAGAAGCAGCGCATCGCAATTGCGCGAGCGATCTATAATAATCCGCCAGTGCTCATTTTCGATGAGGCAACGAGCTCGCTCGACACAGAATCGGAGCGCGCGATCCAGGACAATCTCGGTCGGTTAATGGCAGGTCGCACGACGATTGTGATCGCTCATCGCTTGAGCACGATTCGCGAAGCTCATGCCATCGTGGTCCTCGAACAAGGCAGCATTGCCGAGATCGGCACGCACGATGACTTGATGGCACAACGCGGTCTGTATTATTACCTTTCCAGCCAACAACTGGGGATCTGAGCCAATTCCTTCATGAGCTCACAATTAACCCAACGCGGTTCACTCGATGTGGAGTCCGAGATGCTTCCGCAGGAACCACCGCCCTGGATCATCCGCTCGACGGCCTGGCTATTGCTGGCGGCCTTTCTGTTCGCACTGCTCGTCGCAATCGTAATGCGGTTACCGGAAAGCGTCCATTGCCAGTTCGTCCTGATTCCGGCCACCGGCGCCGATCCAATACAATCGCCCCGGCAAGCCATCATTAGTCGCGTGGCGGTGGAGGAGGGTCAACCTGTCAAACTGGGCGAGGTGTTGTTCGTTTTGCGCTCCGACGAAATCCGCGGTTGGGACACGCAATTTCGGACCCTTACCGAAGATTTACGCTCGAAAGAAGAAAGCCTCACTCAATCTGAAACTGCTTACGCTCCCCAACTCGAGATTAAGAAGGCTGAAATTGAGCAGGCAAAAAGCGAAGTAACGTTTCGCGAAAATCATGCCAGCACGAGCCGCGAACTGGTGAGGCGCATGGAGAAACTAGCCAAGCTGGGCGGCGAATCGGAAATCGACCTTGTAAAGCTGAAACTCGATTTAGCCGGTTCGGAAAAAGATTTGAGTGTCGCCCAACGCACTGTGCAGCAGGTCAATCTCGACCGTGAGCGAATGGAAACGGAGCACGCGCGTCAACGGGCTGAGCAGCAGTCGGAAATCGAGAAATTAAAAATGCGCCTCGGCGCTCTGAAAATAGACCTCGAAAATACCCACCAGAACTTGCTGACACTCCGCAGTCCATATGAGGGCGTGATCACTTCCATGGACCAGCGAACCGTGGGCAGTTTTGTGCAGCAGGGACAAGTGCTTTGCCAGCTCGCACGGAAAGACGCCAAACCGCGAGCCCGAATGACCTTAAGCGAAGCTGGCCTCCCGAAACTCGCCATCGCTCAGCGCGTGCGGTATTTCTTCGAAGCGTTTCCTTACCAGCGTTACGGCGCTGTGACTGGAAAACTCGATTGGATCAGTCCGTCAGCGGTTACTACCACTGATGGCTCTCACTTCGTCGCGCTCGGTTCACTCGACCGGTATGAAATCTCTCCACGCGCAGGACAAGTTTTACCTCTGCGCGTCGGGATGAGAGGAGACGCGCATATCATCGTCGGTGGACGCACGCTGATTGAATACGCCTTCGAACCAATTCGACAGTTGCGTGAAAGTATGAAGCAGTAATTCCTCGGCTCGCCATGCAAGAAGCGCGCTCCAGACTTAGGATCGAAGACTTAACCACAAACAATCAGGCCATGGCTCGCTGTTTGCAGTTGGCAGCGCTGGCCGCGAAATCGAACGTTCCAGTAGTTCTGCTTGGCGAGACCGGCACAGGCAAAACTCTGCTCGCTCATGCCATCCACAACTCTTCGGCGCGCGCGAGCCAGCCATTCATTGCGTTTAACGCCTCGGCAATTAGCGACACGCTCCTCGAGAGCCAACTGTTCGGCCATGA
>DATASP010000100.1:0-3854 GCA_036269155.1 Candidatus Udaeobacter sp. | reverse complement strand
TACATGCGGAACTTCTTTTGTTATTGGTGATCTCGATGCAGTGGTGGGTAATAAGGTGACGTTTTGGGGCGCGCAATGGTGGAAGAAAAATCATTTGAGCGGGGGCTCAGCTCCAGCAAGTTTCAAGGGCTTTGCCAATTGTACAACCCCAAATCCGCCGACCTGTGGGGGCACGTGGCAAAGTGATCCGGGCAATAGTTCGGGGCCACCAGACACCGTCCCGGCTGACATGACAGTAATTGTCTCGAGCTCGATAACGAAATCGGGCCCGATAATCAGCGGGGACATTCCCAAGATGGTGACCATCCACACCGATCCCGGCTACGGACCCGCCCCCGGTCACGAGGGCACCGGAACGGTAACAGCAGTTGTCTGTCCCTAGCAGAAGAAAAACAGTTAGACTTCAAGATCGACGGCCAAGTCATACGCAGTAGCTGCCGATGGCGCGCCGTATCAACGAACACTGGTTTCGGTTTGCTCGTCGCGGCGTTTACGAAAGAAGCTCTGCAAAATTGCCGAGCACTCGTCTTTCAAAATGCCGGATGCAACATCGCACCGATGATTCAACGTCGGCATTTGCAGAAGGTTCATTACACTTCCAGCCGCTCCGGCAGACGAATCTGTGCGACCGAAAATCACACATCGGATCCTTTTATCCTTGCCTAAATTTTCTTTTGTTCATATGACCTCGTTTCTATGAAAACCTCTATAGCCAAGCGTCTTTTGGCTGTCGGTCTTCTGCTGGTTGCCACCGCCTCACTAACTTCCGCCGGCAATCTCATCGTTAACGGCGATTTTGAGACCGGCACCTTCGCGGGTTGGACCACCATACCGGCGCCAATTGGAAGTGATTTTGGCGTCGGCCCTGTGCCGCCAGCGCACGATACTCTCGGCGCCTTCTTTGGTGCGACTGGTCCTGATTTTGACGCCATCAGCCAAACCTTTGCTACTACGCCGGGCGCTTTTTACGATCTGAGCTTTTTCTATCAGGTCGTGGAACCCGGCTCCCCGCCAAACAACGGATTTCGCGTCCTCTTTAACAACATAGTGATCTTTGAAAACCTCAATGCCATTTCGGGTTTCGGTACTTTCACCTTCAACGATCTCCTGGCAACCGGCAGCGTGACGACCCTGGAGTTCCAAGGCCGCAATGTGCTGAACTTCGACTATCTGGACGACGTGTCCGTGACGGCCAGCCTGACACCTAGATCAGCTCCGACTCCGCGCCCTCACCCGACTCCGCCGCCTCGTCCTTAAGCGAAGCAGCCCACGCCCTACAATTTCGACCAAACCCATCTGGTTTTGAGTTACCAGAGTCAGTGCACCGAGTGATTTGAAAGTGTTTCAGGTTCGCGATTTTCGATTTTCCCGCGGCGTTTCCGAAAAAAGTCCTGCAAAATTATCGCGCATTGGTCTTCCAAAACACCGGATGCGACATCGCATCGGTGATTGAAGCCCGCCATCTGCAAAAGAGTGATTACACTTCCCGCAGCACCGCCAACGGGATCTGCGCAACCGAAGATCACGCGCCGAATTCGCGTGTGCACGAGCGCGCCTGCGCACATCGCGCACGGCTCCTTTGTCACATAAAGATCGCAGTCGGTCAGTCGCCAGTCACCTACGGCTGCCTCAGCCTGCGTCAACGCCAACATTTCGGCATGCGCAGTGGCATCCTTCAGCAATTCCACCTGATTATGCGCGCGCCCGATGATTTTGCCTTCGCGAACAACCACCGCGCCGACGGGTACTTCGCTGGCCTCGAACGCTTTTTGCGCTTGCCGTAATGCTTCGCGCATAAAGTGCTCGTCGTTTGGTGGATCAATCATCGATAAAGTTACAACAGTTGAAAGAGTTCCATAGTTACAAAGGCGGCTCCCGAGACCGTTGTAACACTTGTAACCCTCTTAACTTTCTAACCTGCACCGGAAGCCGCGCTTGCCCTGAAATATTCTTCGGCATATTAGGGACTGCTCATGCACGACAATATCGAATCGCATCTGGTCGAGAAACGCGTTTTCAAGCCGCCAGGGAACTTCAGCAGGAGGGCGCGAATCAAAGGCTTGGGTCAATACCGGCGGATGTACCGGGAATCGATGCGGCAGCCGGCAAAATTCTGGGCTCGGGAAGCGAGCGAGCTCGTCTGGCGCGCCAGGTGGAAAAAGGTCCTCGAATGGAAGGCGCCGTTCGCGAAGTGGTTCGTCGGGGGAAAACTCAACATCTCGGAAAATTGTCTCGATCGGCATTTGACTGGGCCACGCCGGAACAAGGCGGCGATTATCTGGGAAGGTGAACCAGGTGATAGACGCACGCTGACCTACCAGCAACTGCATCGTGAAGTTTGCCACTTCGCAAATGTGCTGAAACGAAACAAAATCAAAAAGGGCGATCGGGTCATCATTTATCTGCCGAATATTCCCGAGGCCGCGATTGCAATGCTGGCCTGCGCGCGGATTGGCGCGGTGCATTCGGTGGTCTTCGGCGGATTTAGCTCCGAAAGCATTCGTGATCGAATCATCGACAGTGGCACGACTGCGATTGTCACGGCCGACGGTTCGTACCGCCGGGGCGCCATTGTCACATTGAAACGAAACGTCGATGACGCGCTGCGTGACAGCACTTCAATCAGGCGGGTCATTGTTTTTCGCCGAGCTGGAAACAACATCCACATGGAAGAAGGCCGAGATGTTTGGTGGCATCGGGAACTGGAATATGTGGATGCGAATTGCCAGGCTACGCCACTTGATAGCGAGCATCCCCTTTACCTTCTCTACACCAGCGGCTCCACCGGAAAACCAAAAGGAATTCTGCACACGACCGGTGGTTATCTGGTGGGCGTTTATTCGACCACCAAATATATTTTCGATCTTTGTGACGAAGATATTTTCTGGTGTACGGCCGATGTCGGCTGGGTGACCGGTCATAGTTACATCGTCTATGGTCCGCTCGCGAATGGCGCTACGGTTGTCATGTACGAGGGCGCACCGAATTGGCCCGAGCCAGACCGTTTCTGGAAAATCATCGAAGACTATCGGATCAACATCCTCTATACCGCGCCGACAGCGATCCGCGCGTTCATTCGATGGGGCGACCAATGGGTAGCGAAACATGATCTCTCATCGCTCCGCCTGCTGGGCACCGTAGGGGAGCCAATCAATCCAGAGGCATGGATGTGGTATCACAAGACAATCGGTGGCGGACGTTGTCCGATTGTCGATACGTGGTGGCAAACGGAAACAGGAGCGATCATGATTTCGCCGCTCCCGGGCGCTACTCCAACAAAGCCTGGAAGCGCGACACTCCCCTTCTTTGGCGTCGATCCGGCCGTTGTGGACCAAAGCGGTCGCGAGGTCGGACCGAATGTCGGCGGGAAACTCATCATTCGCGGGCCGTGGCCGTCGATGTTGCGCACGATCTACGGGGACAAGGCGCGTTATCGACAGCAATACTGGAGCGAGTTCAAGGGCAATTATCTGACTGGCGACGGCGCACGCCGCGATGAAGACAGCTATTTCTGGATCGTTGGCCGCATCGACGACGTTCTGAACGTCGCTGGCCACAGACTTGGAACGTCGGAAATAGAAAGCGCGCTCGTCAGCCACGCGCGAGTTGCGGAAGCGGCGGTGGTGGGCAGGGCGGATGAATTGAAGGGCCAGGCAGTCGTTGCGTTTGTGACACTGAAAACAGGAGTTGATGCCAGTCGTGAACTAAAGGACGAATTGCGCGATCAGGTTGCCGCGCATATTGGCGCGATTGCAAAGCCAGACGAAGTGCGCTTCGCCGAAGCGCTACCGAAAACCCGCAGCGGCAAAATCATGCGGCGGCTTCTCAAAGAAATCGCAAGCGGAGCAAAGGTC
>DATASP010000099.1:0-2875 GCA_036269155.1 Candidatus Udaeobacter sp. | reverse complement strand
AATTTTCACTTCGGCGCTGTCGATCCGGCGAAGATTGCGGACTACAAACAGGGCGGAAAAGAACTCCCGACCCTGCATTCGAGCAAGTTCGCGCCTGTTCCTGAGCCGACGATTCGAACAGGCGTTATCGGAATGGTGACTGCCGTACTGGAACTGATGAAGAGGTAGGGTACATCACTTCACTTTGATATTTTTCCGAAGGTAAGTGGGGACATCGAGATCTTCGCCTTCGATGATTGTCGGTTCGCTTTTCTCAAAACGACCGCGGGTCACGGGTTCAAATTGCAGGACTTCCTGCTTAGCGGGTGGCACTGACTTCTCGCCGGGCCTCTTCTCCTCCTTCCACGCCACTGCTTTCTCCTGCGGCGTGCTCATTGGGGGCTCGGGTTCGCCGTTACGAGCCGATATCACGGGCGGTTCGGTGGAGATGGGTGTTGCGATCGGTACCGCTTCAGCGGCGACGGGTTCTTCGAACGGAACTGCTTCCTCGAGAGGTGGAACTTCGACAATCGTTTCTTCAGGTTGAATTTCAGGTTCTGGTGCTGCCGCTGCCGCTTGGTATCGTTCTCGACTTGGAGGCGCTGCGGCCGCACTACTCGGCGCGGGAGACGTTTGCAGCAAGTCCGCTTCCTCGTCTGCCGAGAGCGAGCTGATGATCGTGACGCTCAATCGGTCTCCGAGCCGTGCATCCACAACTGCACCAAACAGAATTTGCGTCTGGTCGCTAACGTGACGTCCGAGTTCCTGCATGAGGATTTCGACCTCGGAGAGCGTCATGCCGGGGCCGCCAGCTACCTGTGCGAGCACGTGCGTTGCGTCTGCCAACATTCGTCCACGATCCATCAACGGATTTTTCAGCGCCTGCGTGAGGGCTTCATGTGCGCGATTGTCCGAATCGGATTCGCCGTAGCCAAACAAGCAACGGCTATTGCGTGTGCTCAAAGCCGCGAGCAAGTCATCGAAGCCGATGCGAATGAGTCCCGGCTGCTGGATCAGGTTGACAATCGATCGCGCGCTTTGGCTGATAGTCATATCCGCCATTGCGAAGGCCTGATGAATTCCCGCCTGCGGCGGAGTTAGATCGCCCATTCGGTCGTTCTCGAAACAGACCACCGCGTGGGCAAACTCGGTGAGCCGGGCCAGTGCCTCGCGCGCCTGCGCGTTACGCCGTTTGCCTTCGAAGCCAAATGGAAGAGTCGCAAAAGCGATGACCAGGGCGCCCGCTTCACGGGCGGCTTGTGCAATGTACGGCGCCGCGCCTGACCCCGTGCCTCCACCGAGCCCAGCACAAATGAAAATCACCCGCGAATCAGTCAAGGCTTCGCGAATTTCATCGGCCGATTCCAAGGCTGCTTGATAGCCGACATCGGGGTCGCCTCCCGCACCCAAACCACGCGACACACTACGGCCCAGTTGCACTTTGCGCGTGGCGACTGAACTCGTCAGTGAGTGCACATCGGTGTTGATGGCGACCACATCTGCTCTCTCCAATCCGTCAAGCACGATGCGGTCGAGCGCGTTTAAACCGGCTCCACCGACGCTGACGATTTTGATTGGAATATACTCTGCCAGACGTTCCGGGAGACTGTAGTTCTTGTTTAGCTGAATCATTTTTTTAATCACCCACCTCCAAATTCCAACATTTAGAGAAGCTCTACCCTGCAATATTGGTTCTCATCGTTTACCGCTGAAAATTTTTCCAAGAATCCGCCCAAACCTCCGAGGCGGCCGGTCGGTGTGCATCACTTGTGCGAACTTCACCAGGCCAATCGCAGTTGAGAACTGAGGATTTTCCACTGCCGACGTCACACCCCAAGCCGCCTGCGCATGCGTCAGATTGGCTGGTATTTCGAAAATCTCCGCCGCGAGATGATCGATTCCGCTCAGAAGACTGCAGCCGCCGGTGATGAAAATGCCGGCGCCCAGATACCCGAGATACGATTCTTCTTCGAGTCTGCGCTTGAGCAAGTCAAACGCTTCGCGCAGGCGCAGGTAAATGATGGTGTTCAGCGTTTCGCGCTCGACTTCTTTGCCCGCAAAACCGGAATCGTCTTTGAGCAAAATCATTTCGCCAGGCAGACAATTTCCGAGAACACAGCTGCCCTCTTCGGTTTTTAATTTCTCCGCGCGCGCCATCGGGATGCGCAAGCCCATGGAGATGTCATTCGTGATGTGGTCGCCGCCCACGGCCAGGCAACCGCTTTGTCGCACCGCGCCTTCGGAGTACAACACGTAATCAGTCGTTCCACCGCCCATATCGATCACCAGCGCACCGAGATCCTTTTCATGCTGGGTCAACACGACCTGCGCCGAAGCCAGGCCGCTAAAAACCACGTCCTCCACGTCCAGCGGAAGTTCTTTCACACATCGAATGGTGTTTTGAATCCGTGTGCGCACGCCGTGGATGATGTGAAAATCGGCTTCCAGTTTTTGCCCGAGCATCCCGACCGGGTTCAGCACGCCCTGTTGTCCATCGACCTGATAATGCTGAATGACAGAATGCAGGAACGCGTTTTGAGCAGGGATGCTTACTTCGCGCGCATTAATTCTTGCGTCCTCCACATCCTGCTCATCAATTTCATCGCGGTCCTCTGGCAGCATCATGCATCCGCGATTGTTAAAGCTCTGCAAATGTGATCCGGCGACAGCGACATAAACACTCTTGATCATCACGTCGCTTTTTTGTTCGGCATCGACAACTGCTTCGTGCACGCATTTCATTGCCGTTTCAAAGTCAACAATCTCGCCCTTACGCACGCCGCGCGATGGCGCCTGGCCTACGCCTAGGATTTTGAGCGTGCCGTCGGGCCGGCTCTCCCCGACCACCACGCAGATCTTGGAGGTCCCAATCTCGAGACCGACCATTAGATTATTG
>DATASP010000098.1:0-5177 GCA_036269155.1 Candidatus Udaeobacter sp. | reverse complement strand
GACGTACGCGACGCTGACTGGCGGCTCGGCAATTATCAAATCCTGGAAGAGATCGGGCGTGGCGGGATGGGCGTTATTTATCGCGCGCGGCAACGGCACTCGCGCCGAATTGTTGCACTAAAACGCGTCCTTGCGTATCACGCGGATTCGCAGGAGACGCTGGCCCGCTTCCGGCGCGAAGCGGAGGCGGCAGCGCACCTCGATCATCCAAATATTCTGCCCATTTATGAAGTGGGCCAGTGCGAAGACGATCTCCCGTTCTTCAGCATGAAGTTTGCCGCAGGCGGCAGCCTGGTCGAAGCCGCTCCGGTACTCGGCCGCGAGCCGCGCCGTGCCGCTGCGTTGATGGCCAGGGTGGCGCGCGCGGTGCAATACGCACATGTCAGAGGCATCCTGCATCGCGATCTGAAACCGGCGAATATTCTGCTCGATGGGCACGGCGAACCGTTAGTGAGCGATTTCGGTCTGGCCACCTGGCTCGACGGCGTCAGCGATCTTACGCACAGCCTGACCATTTTTGGCACGCCCGGTTACATTGCGCCCGAACAGGCGAATCCGACACTGGCGGAAGCGGCAAAACTGACGCCTGTGGCTGATGTCTATAGTCTGGGCGCGATCTTGTTCGATCTTTTGACTGGGCGTCCGCCGTTTTTAGGCGAGCACGCGCTGGCGGTGATTCAGCAAGCATCCGAAAAGCCCGCGCCGAAATTGCGTTCGCTTGTCCCAACGCAGGACAAGGACCTGGAAACAATCTGCGCAAAATGTTTGGAGCGTGATCCGAATGCACGCTATCGCTCCGCTGGCGGTTTGGCCGAAGACCTCGAACGCTGGCTTGAGGGCCGGTCGATTATCGCGCGTCCTGTCTCGTTGCCCGTTCGCCTCTGGCGCTGGTCAAAGCGTAATCGGATGACTGCGGCAATGACCGCGCTGTCACTGACGCTCGCAACCGTAGTGGGCACACTGGTTTGGAAAGGGGAATTTGCCAGCGCTCCACCGATAACTGGTATCGCCGTACTGCCCTTTGAAGGTGTCGGAGGAGATAAAGACAACACGTTCTTCGCTGATGGCGTCTATGATGGCGTTTCCAGCAAGCTGGCGAAATTAGCCAATCTCAAGGTGATCAGCCACGAGAGCGTGGCACGATTTCGTGGCGTGCAGAACACACCAAAAATCGGGCGCGCATTGAAGGTCCCATATGTCCTTGAAGGCAGCGTGCGCAGGGAAGCTGGCAGAATCCATTTAAACGCCAAATTGATTGACACCCGCACTGGTGATCAGGTTTGGGCCACGGAATACCACCGGGAGTTGACCGACCTGTTTGCCATCCAAAGCGAAATCGCCCAAAAAGTCGCAGATAAGTTTGCTGCCAAAGTCTCATCCGCCGAAAAAGCCGCTATCCAAGAGGCGCCCACGACGGACCTCGTTGCGTACGATCTCTACCTGCGAGGCAAACAACTGGTCGATGGCATTGCGTTTAGCACTCGGGCAAAAGAAGATTTACTCCAAGCCGTGCAGCTGCTTGACCAGGCTGTGGCGCGCGACCCATCATTCGTGATTGCCTATGGTCTGCTGGCTGGAGCGCATGACCGGATTTACTTCCTCGGTTTCGATCACACCGAAGCCCGCCTTCAATTGGCGGAAACAGCCATGCAATCCATTCGTCGCCTGAGCCCTGAATCTGGAGAGACACATTTGGCTTTGGCTCAACATCTTTACTGGGCGTATGGGGATTATGATCGAGCCCAGGTAGAGCTGGCTGCGGCCCGCCGGACGCTGCCGAACGAATCTCGAATTCCTCTGATGTCTGGCTACATCGACCGCCGGCAGGGTCGCTGGGAGAAATCCCTCGAGGAAATGAACAAGGCGTTGGAATTGGACCCACACAATTTTTCCATACTCCAGCAAATCTCTCTTACTTACCAAGCTTTGCGACGCTATAAAGAAATGGCCGCGACGCTTGATAGCGCTCTGGCGATGGCTCCAAAAGATATTCCCAGCCGGGTAAGGCGCGCCTGGATTGATCTCGAATCGCGCGCAAATCCAAAACCGTTACATGCGGCAATTAAGACGATCCTGGCCGAGGATCCAAACGCGACGCCTGTTCTCGCTATGGAATGGCTTTTTCTTTCTTTACGCGAGCGCGATCCCGACGCAGCTCAGCGCGCGCTGGCCACGATGCCTGCCGGTGGGGGCGGCTGTTTCGACGAAAACATTCCATTCCCGAACAGTTGGTGCGAGGGTCTTGCCGCCCGGCTCCGTGGCGATGAGTCGGCAGCTCGTGCCGCGTTTATCAACGCGCGAATGGAGCTCGACCAAATGATGCGCGATCAACGCGACTATGCACCGGCTCTCTGCGCCCTCGGTGTGGTTGATGCTGCTCTTGGAAATAAGGAGGACGCCGTCCGCGAAGGCCAGCGCGCGATCGAGCTGCTGCCAGTCAGCAAGAGCGCCATCGAGAGTGCGATGTTGAGCCAATACCTGGCTGTCATTTATGCGTGGACGGGCGACAAGGATCGCGCAATTGAACGATTGGCCGAGGTAGCGAAGCTGCCGGGCAGTCATTTGAGCTACGGACATTTGCGTCTTCATCCCTTTTGGGATCCGCTGCGCGGCGACCCGCGTTTTGAAGCAATCGTCGCTTCGCTCGCGCCAAAATCTTGAGCAACAAGTACCTGCGTTTCGAGCAAAGCGATTTTTGTTGTTGACTACACCCGCAAGTATGCGGATATCAAATCATGAAAAAAGATTTAGCTGGAATCACTAAACGTCTTATCGCGGGATTGCTCGTGTTTGCGGCCATTGTCGGTGTTAGCGCCCTTACAATCCGCACCCCGAGTCAAAACCCTGCCGCTCGCTCCTTGAACAGCATTCAAACCGATAAAGCAACACTGTTTTATGCCCAGGCTGGCCCGGTGCCGATGGGATGTTACTTCGTGGAGCAAGTCCTACCCAACACTGGCGAAAGTAGGGCCGCGACTGAGAACTTGAAGTTAGTTGCCGCGACACTTTAAGCCTGCTGGTTTTAGCCAACTAATCAATGCGCCAGTCCCGAAAAGTTTCGGGACTGGCGGTTTTGTGTACTGCGACATTGATTCCCTGGCCAATGTCCCATTGGCAGCCCGCCTTCGCCTGGGGTGACGGCGTGCCGGGGATGCCGATGCCAGCATGCGCCACCGCCAAACGCCGTCGTTTTTTCCTGCGTCGATCAGAACAAAGAGACTAAAAAAAGAAAACAAAGACAACGAAGAGGTCTTTAAGATAATTGGTAAGAAATCTTCGTTTCCTTCATTATCTTCTGTAAAAGTATTCTGAGATGATTTCGAAGCGCGTTCGTGTCGCCTGGTTCGGAATACATTTCTTCCTTATAACAATAGTTTGTTTTGCTGGACTGTTCTCGCTCGTCGCCGAAGGCGCTACAGTGTTGCCGTCAGCGCTTGATACCTACGCCCGTAAGGCTGAACTGCTTGTAGCATGGCTGCTGGGGAAGCAGGCGACTGCAGCTAATCCGGTTCGGCGCAGTATAGCGACTTATCTCCACGCTGCCGGCATCCAATCGGGATACACTTTTTTTGCGCCGAATATCCCTGGTTATCACAAGCTGACCTTGGAACTCTATTATCAGGACGGACGCGTAGAATATCAATCGCCGCAGGTGAACGGCAAAGCAGCAGCTCTGCGTTTGGACAGTTTGTTAGACAGGTTGGCCGAAAACCGTTACGAGCCGTTGCGGGAAGTGGTGGTAAAGATGCTCGCCTTGTCCGTGTGGCGTGAGCGTCCTGACGTGAAAAAAATTCGGGCCACTTTCGGGTCGGTTAGCCCACCAAGCATCAGTGATTTTGAGCAGGGGAAAAGCGAATCGTTCCAGCCGATGTTCAGCTACGATTTCAGTCTGCGTGAGGAGGAGAAGCAGTAGAAAGCCGATCCGAAGACGCACCGCACTGCAAAGCACTTCGTGCTAAATCCATGGAAGCGCCTGATCGCTTTCGTCCAATCGTTCCCACCCCATCGATAGCAACACCATGAAACTGCTGCGACGAGAGTGGCAAGAATTTCTCGAATTTCTGTTTCCTCCAGATACCGACATGTGGCTCGTCGTTTTGCGTGTCGGCATGGGTCTGCAAGTGATTGTCTATACGTTGTCCTTACGGAGTGACTGGCACTCCTTGTTTTCCGAAACCGGCAAGGGTCTTGTCAGTCGCAAATTGGGAGAGGCAATCGCCTCGTTCGACAGTCCGCTCATTCCGAAACTTGGGTGGCTGGTTTTCCTCGGGCGCCACATCGGCCTGGCAGAAGAAACAGTCCTTTCCGTTGCCTGGGCCTGCTTGCTTTGCATGGGATGCTGCTTGTTGCTGGGACTTTTCTGCCGCCCGGCGGCGATCATCGCATGGTTTCTTCATCTCTGCGCCGCCGAGAGCGGCGGATTGCTCGCATACGGCGCGGACAATTTCATGACCACGGCACTCTTTTATTTAATGTTGTCGCCGCTGCCAGACCGATACTGCGTGGACTGCCGGCTAGTGAAAATAAACCCGAGCGACCCTCGGCTCTTGGGCTTTTGGCGGCGCGTATTACAAGTTCACCTCTGCTTTGTCTATTTTTTTGGAGGTCTGGCAAAATCTCTCGGCAGCGGTTGGTGGAACGGGTCCAATCTCTGGCGATCGCTGATACGACCACCGTTTAATCTCATTTCCCCCGACATTCTGGTTCGATTCAAATACGCGCTGCCCGTCCTCGGAATTTCAATCTGCCTGATCGAGCTCGGTTACCCAGTTTTCATTTGGATCAAGAAGACCCGATTCTTTTGGCTGGTTTGCATTTTGGCAATGCACGCCGCAATCGGACTGACGATGGGAATGTATCTGTTTGCTCTTGTTATGATCGTACTGAATCTGGCCGCGTTCGGCGTCGGTATTAGAGTCCCTTGGCATCCCGCTGGCCGTACGCGGCATTCCGCGCAGTTTCTTCCGAAGCAGCAACTCTCCCCGTAATGCATTGGGGCGCTGCGGCCTGCCACGCCAGCCTGCTCGCGAAAGCTTTCGGAGTAGCCGCGACAAAGGCCGATAATCCGCGGTTTTTGAAAAAATTTCATTTTTTTGCGAACTTCGTCCCGGATTTCCCGGATAAGTAGGTAAGCGCTGGATCATGAATCCAAGGGCCGACGGAAGAATTAATAGTTA
>DATASP010000097.1:0-1852 GCA_036269155.1 Candidatus Udaeobacter sp. | reverse complement strand
CCACCAAATTTTTTAGATTGTTTAGCGAGTTCGGCTGTCTTTGCGCGCATCTCCTCCAGCGAACGCTGAAGTGCGGCAAATGAGGCGGCGAAGTCGCTATCGTTGGTGAGATGCAGAACGCGCGCCATCTCGGTGCGAGTCTCGCCATCGGCGCCGAGCAATGTCATCGCCAGCGCGGTTTCAATTGAGTACGGAGAGACGCAAAGATTGTCGTCTCGCGTCGCGAGCTGGTGGTGAAGATCGACAGCGAGCTCATTTGTCGCTTTTGCCGCCAGGTCAAAGTTTGTTGCGCCGTGAGCCATTCCAGTGACTAACGCGCCGAACACGTGCAAGATCAAAAGCCGTTTCATGTCGTGATGAAACACTGAAATTGGAAGTCTTGCGATGAATTTTGGAGTGCGGCGACATGTCGCCGCTTTCAAAGCGCGGACGCGTCCGCGCACTCCAAAATTGCGTGACGTCGATCTAGCGTGGCTCGTTGTATGCGATGCTCTCAAATCCGCCTGTCCCCCAGCTGCGTATTGCAGACACTCATTAGCGCTGATTTAGTGCGTGACCTGAAGAAATCATGGCCGCGCAACGCAAGCCGAATCTAATTCTTTTTCTACCGGACCAGCAGAGGGCGGATACGCTCGCTTGTTACGGAGGCGTGAAGGTACACGCTCCCAATCTTAACAAGCTTGCTTCTGAATCCGTGGTTTTCGAGCGGGCCTACGTCACCCATCCGGTCTGCACACCTTCGCGTTCTTCACTAATGACCGGTACGTGGCCGCACATTAACGGATGCACGCGCAACAGCGTGCCACTGGATCGGCGGTTTCGCGTTTTTCCCGAGCTGATGGAGGACAGAGATTATGAGACGTCATACATGGGCAAGTGGCATCTCGGCGAGGATGGGCCCGCGGGACGCGGATTCCGCGAATGGATTTCGACTGAACAACACGGCGATTACACAAAATTCCTAATCTCAAAGGGCATCACGCCGGATAAACAAAACGGCCGATTCTCAGAACTGGCCATCAGCAATCTGCCCTTCGATCTATCGCGGCCAAAATTTCTGGAGCAACACGCCTGCGAATTCGTCGAAAAACATCAGCGCGATCCTTTCATTCTGGTGGTGGCATTTGTAGAACCGCACTCGCCTTACAATGGGCCGCTCAACGACGAGCATCCACTTGATGAAGTGGCACTCGATGTAACCGCCACGCTGCCCGAGAGTAAAAATATTCCGCTGCGCTACCGGCTAATGCGCGAATGGCAGCAAGCGGAAGCGATCCTGGATCGTCAGCGATTGCCGACTCAATTGTTTTTCGGGATCACGCCCGGGGAATACCAAAGCATCAAACAACGCTATCTAGGTCTTGTCACTCTCGTGGATCAGAGCATCGGCGCCATTCTTGGCTGCCTGGAACGATTCGGCTTGAACGAGCACACGATCGTTGTGCATACGAGCGACCACGGCGACAGCCTTGGCGCCCATCACCTTTTCGGGAAAGAAACAATGTTCGAAGAAGCCGCGCGCGTTCCGCTGCTGATTCGGTTGCCGGACCAGACGCGCGGTAAAATGATTTCGCAACCAGCGAGTCACATCGATTTCGTGCCAACGTTACTCGACCTGCTTGGTCAACCCAGACATCCTCAATGCGCCGGCAAAAGTATCCTGCCGTTGATCCAAGGTGAAGCCGTGACGCCAGATAATGTCTTTCTAGAATGGGCGCCAAACCGGACAAAAATAAAGAAGGGAACATCACTGGCCCGGCGGCGCATGATCAAGCGCGCGGTCGAAGAGTCTACTCGGACGCTTGTTTCTCCAGCCGGCTGGAAGCTTTCTCTGCGCGACAAGGATTTAAAG
>DATASP010000096.1:0-6143 GCA_036269155.1 Candidatus Udaeobacter sp. | reverse complement strand
AAAATTCTCGAAACTGATTTTGGCAGGCGATTTCGAGGGAGCATTGGCTGTGGCGCGACAGCAGGTGCAAGGCGGCGCGAACCTTCTCGACGTGAACATGGACGAAGGGATGATCGATTCGGAAGCGACCATGATCCGCTTCCTGAACTCGATTGGCAGCGAACCTGATATCTCGCGGATTCCCATCGTAATCGACAGCTCAAAGTGGACGGTAATCGAAGCCGGACTCAAATGCGTGCAGGGAAAGGCCGTCGTGAATTCCATCAGCCTCAAAAACGGCGAAGAAGAGTTTCTTCGCCAGGCGCGGTTGATCAGGCGGTACGGCGCAGCTGCGATCGTCATGGCATTCGATGAGCACGGCCAGGCGGATAATTTCCAGCGCAAAATCGACATCTGTTCGCGGGCTTACGATCTGCTGACAAAACGGGCAGATTTCCCACCCAGCGATGTTGTTTTTGATCCAAACATCCTGACGATTGCCACCGGCTTGGAAGAACATCGCAATTACGCGGTGGATTTCATTGAAGCGACTCGCTGGATCAAAAAGAATTTGCCGGGCGCACGTGTCAGTGGCGGGGTAAGCAACATTTCATTTTCATTTCGCGGAAACAACACTGTCCGCGAAGCGATGCACGCTGCCTTTCTTTTTCACGCCATCCGTGCCGGTCTGGACATGGGCATCGTGAATGCGGGACAGCTCGCGGTTTACGAAGAAATCGAACCCGACCTGCGAGAGCGCGTCGAGGATGCGCTGTTGAACCGGCGCGACGATGCAACCGAACGCCTGGTCGAATTCGCGGAAAATGTAAAAGCAAAAGACAAAACACCAGTCGCCGCTGATGCGTGGCGCGAAGAGCCTGTCGAAGAGCGTCTAAAACACGCGTTGGTCAAAGGAATCGTTGATTACATCGATACCGACACTGAGGAAGCGCGCCAAAAATGCAAGCGGCCGCTCGACGTCATTGAGGGCCCGCTGATGGCCGGGATGAGCGTAGTTGGTGACTTATTCGGCTCAGGCAAAATGTTTCTGCCACAGGTGGTGAAGAGCGCGCGTGTGATGAAAAAAGCGGTCGCTTACTTGCTACCGTTCATGGAAGCGGAGAAATCTGCGGGTGCAAAGCCACAGGGGCGCATCGTCATGGCGACCGTGAAGGGCGACGTGCATGATATCGGCAAGAACATCGTGGGGGTCGTGCTGCAATGTAACAACTACGACGTGGTCGACCTTGGCGTAATGGTTCCTGCCGCGAAGATTTTGGAAACCGCGAGAGAGAGAGAAGCCGACGTTATCGGCCTCAGCGGTCTAATCACGCCATCACTGGATGAGATGGTGCATGTGGCGCAGGAGATGGAGCGCGAAGGATTTCGTTTGCCGCTTTTGATCGGCGGAGCGACTACCAGCCGGGCGCACACTGCGGTGAAAATCGCGCCGCACTATGGCGCCAGCACAGTGCACGTGCTCGACGCCTCGCGCGCGGTGGGCGTCGTAAATTCTCTGCTGAACGAGGAACTCAAATCAGCGTTTGATAAAAAAACGCGGGAAGAGTACGAACGGTTGCGTCAGGAGCATGCGGCAAAGACGCGGAAAAAGAATTTGGTGACGCTCGCTGAAGCGCGAGCGCATAGGACTCCGATCGATTGGAACAACTATGTCCCGCCAGAACCAGAATTCCTAGGCGTACGCGTGTACGCGACTAGTCCGGGGAGCGCAGGCTGCCAGCCTGCAGTTGGCGGCAGCCTGCCGGCAACTTCTGACGACGGTTCGAAAACAGCGGGCGCCACTAAAGTTCAGAGAGCATCTCGGCAAGCTGCCGAGATGGACAGGCTAGCAGCCTGTGCTCCCCAGAAAATCGCAATCGAGCTTGGCGATCTCATCGAGTATATCGATTGGTCGCCGTTCTTTCATGCGTGGGAGTTACGCGGTCGTTATCCAGCGATTTTCGACGATCACAAGCTTGGCAAACAAGCACGCGAACTGTTCGATGATGCGCAGGTACTTCTTAATCACATCACCGCGAAGAACCTGTTGGTCGCGCGCGGCGTTCATGCTTTTTGGCCGGCAAGTTCCATTGGCGATGATGTTGAGCTTTACACAGATGAAGAGCGCTCAGAAAAAGTCGCCACGTTTTATTTTTTGCGTCAGCAAATGCAAAAACCCGTGGGACAGACGAATCATTGCCTGGCGGATTTCATCTCTCCGCGGTCCGAAAAAAGTTTACCTGACGCGACGAACAATCGGCAGTCGAAAGATTATCTCGGCGGCTTTGCCGTCTCGATTCATGGCGCCGATGAACTTGCGGAAGAATTCAAGCGTCAGCACGATGATTACAGCGCGATCATGACCAAAGCGCTGGCAGATCGATTGGCGGAAGCGTTTGCCGAATATCTGCACAAGCGAACGCGGATTGCCTGGGGATTCGGGCGCGACGAACAATTGTCCCAAGCCGATCTTATCCGCGAAAAATATCGCGGCATCCGGCCGGCTGCTGGTTATCCCGCCTGTCCAGATCACGCTGAGAAACTAACGCTGTTCGATTTGCTCGAGGCGCAGAAGAACACTGGCATGAAGCTGACCGAATCCTTTGCGATGCATCCTGGTGCAAGCGTGAGCGGCCTTTATTTTTCGCATCCCGACGCAAAGTATTTCGGAGTTGGCCAGATCGGCCGTGACCAACTGGTGGATTACGCGACCCGACGTGGCGAATCGGTTGCTGTGGTCGAAAAGCGACTCGCACCGAATCTCGATCTGAGCGTTTAATGCGAGGCAATATCGGGGCGAGAGGATTTGAACCTCCGACCTCGTGGTCCCAAACCACGCGCTCTACCAAGCTAAGCTACGCCCCGAACTCAGGAATGATTCTTTATCATGGATAGCGCCTTCACGCATCCCGAAATTCGGTTACATTGGGACGAAAATTGAGAATGAAGAGACACGCATCGATACTTTCGCTGATCCTGGTCGGTGCCGCACTGGTCATCCGCGGACAAGAGGCCGCGCCGCCTTCGGTAGATCTTTATCAAGGGCAAGAACAGCCTGAAGCGACGCCCTCGCCGCCACCCAACGGTCCCGAGTTACCAGAGTTAAAGCAGCTCGATCAGAGTTTTAAGCCACCATCATTAGGCATGGAGGCTGATGGAGCCAAGTTGCGTATCGAATGGCGACAACTGAGAAACCGGACAGTCAACGATCCGGAGGTGCAGGCAGCCAAGACATATGCTCAGTCTGCTGGAACGGATCTCGAAAAACGGCACCGGCTCCGCGAGTACTACAACATCTATTATCAGCGGATGGCAGCCTTGGCTGCGACTCCGGAAATCAAATCGACGTTGCAATCACTCAAAACTGTTCACGAGGGTTTGTTAGCTCAGCCACGGGTACGACCTACACCACCAGGAAGTCCGACCCCCAAGCCTTCACCTGCAAAAAAGAAGAAGCAGGAGAACAAACACAAGAAGAATAAACTCAAAGGGTAGTATTGGCGGCGCCTTGTCAGCCCACCCTTGATGCAGTATTCCTACAGAGCACCTCTTTTGCGGCGCGTTCGTCTAGTGGTTAGGACACAGCCCTCTCAAGGCTGGTGCACGGGTTCGACTCCCGTACGCGCTGCCAAGCTCTGATTGTCTGGACATTCGCAAGGTGAAACGAACGAGACTGGCGACGCTGTTGCCGCCGCCGCACTGCAAATAAAGGGAATGGCAATCGCGAACACCGAGTGCCTCATTGCGTCTGTTCACATATCATTTTGGCATTGCGAAGAGGAGAGCCAAAAGCGCAGAATCCGCTGCGTGAACTACTGGGCAATTAGGCTCGCAATCTTGGCAGTTCTGTCCGCATCACTCGCGGTGGCTGAGGACTTCACAACCATCAACGGCAAGATATACAAAGACGCTACGATTAGCCGTGTCGAATCGGACGGGATCGTGGTTAGAACCAAAACGGGGATTTCTAAAATCTATTTCGTTGAACTCCCTAAAGACGTTCAGGAACGGTTTCTTCCCAGTCCTGCGAAGAGCGTCGCAGCACCGCGCGAGCGAAAGCCGGCCAAGATAGAGACGAAACAGGATGAGTCACCGCAGACTGACCGGCGCGGTTTGCCAGCGGGGCTGTTAATTTCGGCTGGTTTCATAAGACTGTTCTTCGCTATCGTGACTGTAATCATCACCGGCGTAGTGTTGGCTTTCATTCGTAGTCGCTTTAGATGAAAAGCCAATGAAGTACTGGGAAATCATTGCCGGCAATTTCAAGAAACGCGGGTGGAGTTTGGGCTACGTGTCAGCCATTGATTTTCAAACAGTGGTAAGCGCGGTGCCGCCCAACAATCGTTTACCAATAGCGATAATGTCCTGAACGCGCCCCGGCCCGGTGCCGATAGTAGTGCCCCCGGTCGTAATATCGGTAGTAATGCCCATGATTGTGATAGGGGTAGTAATGGCCCCGGTAGTAATATGGGTAATAGCGTCCTCGATAATAATAAGCCGAAGCTGGCGCTGGAAGAAAACAGGCAACACCGAGCACGACAGCAAACACTAGCGGAAGAAGGTTTTTCATAAGGTTTTCTGAGACTATTAAACGCGGTGATTGCTTTGTAGTCGCGAAAATTTTTGGCGTCTCGGTCACTTAAAAGAATCCTCGGGTCCACGGCCTCTCAATCCGTCACGGCATTGAAACCGGCAACGTCGGAGCTGATCCTTCACTTCGAGCTGTCAATGATCTGCTGCGCGTTGTTGATCGCGGACTCGTCCGGCGCTTTGTCTTTCTTCAGGATGTCGATCGCCTTTTGCGCCGAGGCAGTGGCTTCTTTCTTGTTGCCAAGCTTCGCCTGAATCTGCGCCTTCTTGTAGTGCATGAAGTGGGCGTCCGGGTTCTTCTCCAGCGCCTGGTCGATCCACTTCGCCGCCTGATTCATATCCTTGTCGTTGTCGTAGTAAAACGCCGCGGCTTGATAGGCGGTGCGCGGATCGAGCGGAGTATTGCCGCTAGCGGCCGTCTCGAGTTGCTTGCTCACCTGCTCGACATCGTCCGTGGTCAACTGCACCGGCACGCGCGTTTTATCCCAAAGGAAATCAAGCGTTGCAGAAGCGCCTTTCACATCATCCAGAGCGATCGTGAACGTCTCGATCGTGACCGGAAGGGGTTCAGGCGTCGCCGTGAGACGCACAGCATCGTTCTCCTGCTTATAATCGGCCGCGCTCTGCACCTTCGCGTCCTTCGAAACGATGATAGTCCACTCGTTCGCTGTCGGAATCGTGAAGAGCGCGTACTCACCAGCCGGGATCTGCTTGCCGCCGAGCGTTACGGGTTTGCTGAACTTAATTTTGGTGACCGCGTTGGCGCCCGTGCGCCAGAGCTTCCCGTAAGGCACCAGGCCGCCGAAGATCGCGCGGTTGTTCTTGTTCGGGCGCGAATAATCCACCTCGACATCGGTCAACCCGACACGCTGCTTTACCACCGCGTGCTGGCTGGCCGCGGGGAACTCTATTTTTTTCTCCTCCGCTGCCTTAAGGTTGCCGGCCAGGAGGGGTCCCGCGACGAAGGGAAGTGCGAACAAAGCGGAAGGAAGAAGCGAAAGAAGACGTGAGGATTGGATCATAATGTGCAGGATATTTAAGATGTGCTGATTTACGCGGAGAAGATATCGCGGAATAGCAGGAGTCAAATCAGCCTGGCTCCAGCTTTAGCCTTTCGTCGAGGTGAATATCCGATCGACAGAGGGGCTTGCAGTGACTAGCTCGCAGCACGTTTACGGAATCCGCTGCGTAGAAGATCATCGCAGACTCGATCGTTGAGGGGCAAATTGGCGACAAGTTTTGAAAAGGTTTCATACGCGCGAGTGCGAGTGGAAAGCCGAAGCAAACATGATAACTTTGATTGCGCGGACGACTTACGCAGCCGGAATGGGGTTGCTCTAGCCAGGTCTTATTGCACCATGCCCGATGATCGCTTTCAACGCTGGGTTGACGCATCCTCCGCAGCAGGCGCGGTCGAGGCGTTCATGATCCCCCTCGTTCAGGGACTCGGTCGCTTCGATTGCCATCTCATCAACGAAGACGCTCGTTCCGCCGTTCTCAATCAGGAGCAATCATCGTCGTCGCACGAGAGTACCCGTATCGCCGACCGATTGACGTTGTCCTATTTCTGGGTC
>DATASP010000095.1:0-3974 GCA_036269155.1 Candidatus Udaeobacter sp. | reverse complement strand
GTGGTGCCGGTGTACTCGTACCAGCGATCGTTGTACCAGAAAATGTAACCTTCGCCGTCGGCCATCCAGGCGAGCTGCGATATGGAGTTTGCCAGAGTCCGGAACTGCCGCTCTCTTGCCGCAGCCTCCGCGTGCGTAGCGCGATGAAGCAAATCTAATTGGCCAGCGACTGATGCGATCACGTTTAGCAAGCGCTCATTTTGCGCACGTGACTCGCGCATAAAAAATTCGAGGACAGCGATGACCCGGTTGCCTGAGAGAATCGGAATTCCAACGCCCGTCTTCAAACCCGCGGTCCCGGCGGCTGCCGATCGCGGAAAATTAGGGTCGTCGGTAACGTTCTCAACCCAGGCCGGCCGTTTCGATTCCCACACGCGTCCGGGAAGACCAATGCCGGGTTCAAAGCGAGATGCCTCAGAGACGGTCCTGAAAGGTTTCAGCTCACCGTCACCGCAATACCACGACGAAACGAAATCAAGAATAGTTCCTTCTGAGTTTGGCACCCATGCGTGTCCCACGACCCAGCCCGTCTTCTCGCAAACGTCGCGAAGCACAACCTCCAACGCCGATGATAGATTCTCGGCTTCCGTCAATTCCGCTGTGATGGTTTGGAGCAAATTGAGTTGCTCCTCGCTCTCCTTGCGCTTCTGATCCGAACTTTGAGATGGATTAGCCTTTTTACGATCGCTGTTCATAATCGTGGGCGGTTTGCATGCTACGGTTAAGCCGACCGAATCTCAACGGCCATTCAGTTATCCGTCCCATTTGAATGGAATGCCGAGCTGTTCGAATCAGGCACAGCGAAAATTGACTCTTGCCCACACATTGGGAAATAGGACTTAAGGCCTACTCACCCGTCCTGGTGGTGTGGCGCTAATCCATGCATGCGCCGAATGTTCAAATTGCCACTGTTTGAAGTTCAGCGTTGGGCGTTGAACATTGAGCGCTCGGCGTTTTGCTTTCGCCGTTCAATGCCAGGGAGGGGACTCGAACCCCTAAGGATTGCTCCACCAGATCCTAAGTCTGGCGCGTCTGCCAATTTCGCCACCCTGGCATCTGTCGACTGCGCAAATCACCCCCGGCAGTTTACGCTCACACCGCATTGCGGCAATCAGCTTGAATAGCTTGCATAGGTTGCGCCGACGAGCCTAAAACTAGTCAGCTTTGACGAAGCTAATTTCACCGCTGCGTTCGAGCCGCGCAGTTTTTATTTTTGACAAGTCGTCGGTTTGCGCTTCGAGCCGCATATCTTCTTCGAGATCATGTCTAGAAATGTGGTTCCAGAACATATTTCTGCGCTCCAGCCTGCCATTCTGCACTATCACCGTTGGTGTTCCCTTCACCAGGAATCCAAAAGTATGTGAATAGTACGCGGCGATACCGAAAAGCCGGTGCAGTAACACCAGAACGAATCCCGTGCCCAGCGTCGGAAAAAAAGCCTCTGATCCATTAATGACGCGTGCCAGCATGGAGCCGATGATGACGACTAGAACAGCATCGAACGCCGTCTTCTCTGCAAGCGAACGTTTACTGCTCAGCCTCACCATTATGAGAGCCGCGATGAAAACGACTACTCCACGGATTGAAACCTGCAGAAATGTTAAGTCTTTTGGTGGCACGCTTATTCCTAGGAGCATTTGAAGCAATTGCGAGAACGTATTCATAGCTCAACGTTCCATCACAGCCTCAAAACTTCCACATGCGCCCGTCAACCTTGCGGGGGGCAAGCTTAAATCCAACTGGCGCGCGAAACGCGTTCTTATAGCGAAGTTAAATGGAGGTCATCGATGGCAAGAGGAAGCAAAAAGAAATACACATCCAAGCAGAAAAGGAAGGCATCCAAGATTGAGAGAGGTTACAAAAAACGTGGCGTCAGCAGCAAAGAAGCCGAGCGGCGCGCATGGGCAACAGTAAACAAGTCAGATCGGGGTGGCGGGAAAAAAGGCGGAGGAGGCCGCGGGAAAAGACGGAGCAAATCAAGTTCCCGTAAGGGTGGAAGAAAAGGCGGCCGCAAATAAGGCCGTCAATAGTCTCACAAAAAAAACATCGCGCCCGCAGCGATCAACATGATGGCGGCTGTAAGTCCGACCACGATGCGAGAGAGCCAAGGGCTTGGCTGGCGCTGCATTAACTTGCGATTGGACGCCACGATCAAAATGCCGATCAAAAGAAACGGTGCGAGCACACCATTGATAACAGCCGCGCCGAAAAGTGCCTTAATCGGGTTGATTTTTACAAAGACCATCACGATGCCGAGCAGGGTCGATGCGCTAATGACCCCGTAAAAATAGCGCGCTGACGTGATCGGTTTGTCCAACCCTTGTTTCCAGGCAAACGTTTCGGCGAACGCGTATGCACTTGAACCGGCGAGGATAGGAATCGCCAATAGCCCGACGCCGATAAGCCCGACTGTGTAAAGAGTCGTCGCGAACGGGCCCGCTAACGGTCGGAGCGCTTCCGCAACTTGACGTGAGCTTTCAATATTCCTCTCATTGTGCGTGTACAGCGTAAGCGCCGTTGTTAGGATAATGAAGTACATGACGAGATTGGAAAAGAACGTCCCTGCGCCCACGTCAATCCGGCGATCCAAAATTTCGCGCTTAGTTGCCCCTTCACGCGAGATTAGCATTCGCCTTCCCATCGCTTTCTCCTCTTCCACTTCCTGGGAAGCCTGCCAGAAGAACAGATAGGGGCTGATGGTGGTGCCGAGAACCGCAACGAGACTTTGCCATGCACTGTGTCCGCGCGGCCACGATGGAATGAATGTATGATACAAAACGCTTCTCCAATTTGGTTTGAGGATTAAGGCGGTAAGGACGTAGGCAAAAAGAACGAGGGTGAGCCATTTCAAAATGGAGGCGATTTGGTAATAGCGGAAATAAATTGTAGCGACCGTGATGCCTACGCCGAAAACGATCGTGAGAAAATGTGGATTGATTCCAGTAAGCATTTGGCCTGCATCCGACATACCGGCGAGATCGGCGCCGATAGTGACGACATTCGCGCCGAGCAATGCCGCAGCAGTGATAAATAAGAGCCAGCGCGGGCAGACCTGACGTAAGGCCCCGGCGAGCCCCCGGCCCGTCACCATCCCAATGCGTGCGCACATGAACTGGACGAAAGCCATCAGTGGCCATGTCACAAACGCCGTCCAGAGAAGTGACATGCCGAGCTGCGCACCGGCAATCGAATAAGTAGCGATACCGGACGGATCGTTGTCAGCAGCGCCGGTAATAAGACCCGGTCCGAGAAGCGAGAAAAAACGCTTTAGCAGATTCTTTTTAGCGGAACGGGCCATTGCGCGTTGTGATTTAGGAATTGTGCCTTTGCTCCCAACTCGAACGACGATCGCGATTAAATCTTAAAGCACGTGAACCCGGCTTTATTTTGTTCGCGTTTGTTTCTTTCGCGCCTTGGCTCCTTTTTTGCCGAGGACGGTGCGCGTCTTTCTCGACAAATGCACAATCGTTTTCTTTCGTCGTGCAGCCCTAGCCGCTTTTTTGATGTTCCGCTTCGCAGCCACTCGTTGTTTTTGAGTTGTCATGTGTCCTAGGAAACAAATAAGTCAGTTTAAGGAAGATCTTGAGTTCGGGGGTTAGCCATTTACTACGGTGCCCCCATTTGGATGTAAAACCTGGCCTGTCATGTATGAAGAATCGTCGGAGGCGAGAAACACATAGCTCGGCGCGATTTCCTCCGGTTGGCCGGCGCGACCCAGCGGCACGTCGGATCCAAATGTTTCAACCTCTTTTGCCGGAAACGTTGACGGAATAAGCGGGGTCCAGACCGGACCTGGGGCGACGCCATTCACGCGAATGCATTTGTCAGCCAGTGCCTGCGAGAGTGATCGGGTAAAGGATGTTATCGCACCCTTCGTCGAAGAGTAATCGATCAGATGCGGGCTGCCTTTATAGGCAGTGACCGAAGTTGTGTTGATGATTGCAGAGCCTTTGTTCAAATGTTTCGTGGCTGCC
>DATASP010000094.1:0-8865 GCA_036269155.1 Candidatus Udaeobacter sp. | reverse complement strand
GCGCTGTAACGCTTCAACGCTTTAGCCTTTTTAACGCTTCAACGTTCCAGCCATGCTCCCGCCTTTCACTATCGTCATTCCCTGCTACAACGAAGCTGCGCGCATCGGCGGAACGTTGCGATCGACCCTCGATTATCTCACTGCCAACGCCCCAGAGAGCGAATTGATCGTGGTAAACGATGGATCAACTGATGCTACTGCAGCCATCGCGCGCGAAAAGTTGGATGGAGCAACGATCCAAACGCGATTGCTCGAAAATTTTCCGAATCGTGGCAAGGGCGCCGCGGTCCGGTCGGGATTACTCGCCGCGCAAAAACCAATCGGTCTTTTTTTTGATGCCGACCTTTCCACGCCACTTGGAGAGACGCCGAAACTAATCGAACCGATTGCAAACGGCGAACTTGATATTGCTTTCGGTTCGCGCGCTCTGGATCGCACTTTGATTGGAGTCCATCAACCCTGGCGGCGCGAGCAAGGCGGTCGTGTTTTCAATCTTCTTGTGCGAGCTGCAACTGGTCTGCCATTTTGGGACACCCAATGCGGGTTCAAGGCGTTTCAGCTCGATGTTTGTCGGCCAATTCTGGAGGCGGCGCATGTGAATGGTTTTGCGTTCGATGTTGAGCTGCTTTTTCTCGCCAATCGCGCCGGATTGCGCATTTGGGAAATTCCGGTCCGCTGGAACCACGCTGAAGGAAGCAAAGTTAATTTCTTCCGTGATAGCCTGCGGATGCTGCGCGAAGTCATCGCTATGCGCCAAGGAACGTCAGCTTCGGAGCCGTCGATAAAGGCATAACGGCTGGGAAGCCATCACTCCTTGAACCCGCTGTAGCCGCTTCGCTGTGCGAAGCGTAATGTGGGAATGTTTTGAGCCCAGCGTCATGCATCTCACAGAGACGCGGCTACAGAAGTCACCAGAACTTTTCTTTGTCGCGTCGGCGACTAGATTGATTGTTCCACTTTTAAGCTGATGCAGTCATTTCAATTTCACCCTGCGGTTGCGCGGTGGTTCGAACAAACGTTCGGCTCACCGACTGAACCGCAACTGCGCGGGTGGCCGGCCATACAATCGGGTCGGCACGTCCTGATTTCTGCGCCGACAGGTTCCGGCAAGACGCTGGCGGCGTTCCTTGCTTCACTGGACGTGCTGTTCCGCGAAGGTGTCGACGCTGATTTGCCGGATGAAACGCAGGTGGTTTACGTCTCGCCGCTAAAAGCGTTGAGCAACGATATCCGCAAGAATCTGCAAGAGCCGCTTACTGGAATTCGCTTGCTGTTGTGCGAGGAAAATGGGCGCGAGATCGATGTGCGCGCCGAGGTGCGCACCGGCGATACGACTGCCGCGCAACGTCAGGCGCTGGTTAAAAAGCCGCCGCACATCCTCGTTACGACGCCAGAGTCGCTGTATCTGCTGCTCACTTCCGAATCGGGTCGGCGGATGTTGAGCACGGCACGCACGCTCATTCTGGACGAGATTCACGCCGTAGTGGACGACCGGCGCGGCGCGCATCTCGCGTTGAGCGTCGAACGCCTGGCCGCCCTGACGAAAAATCCGCTCCAACGGATCGGTTTATCTGCAACGCAGAAACCGATTGAAGAGGTTGCACGTTTCCTCGTCGGCACTTGCGCCGTGGATGGCGCTGGCAATCCAGATTGCGAGATCATCGACATCGGACATCGTCGTGAATTGGACCTGGCGATTGAGCTCCCGAGTTCGCCGCTGGAAGCCGTGATGTCGAACGAAGTTTGGGAGGAAATCTACCGTCGGCTCGCGGAACTGATTCAGGCGCACCAGACTACTTTGGTTTTCGTTAACACGCGCCGGATGGCCGAGCGGGTGACGCATCACTTGAGCGAACTTCTTGGCGCCGACGCAGTCACATCGCATCATGGAAGTCTTTCCGCGAAACTGCGCCTCGATGCCGAAGATCGATTGAAACGCGGCGAGTTGAAAGCGCTAGTCGCCACGGCTTCACTGGAGTTGGGTATCGACATTGGCTCGGTTGATCTCGTCTGCCAGTTGGCCACAACGCGCTCAATTGCAACATTGCTTCAACGCGTCGGCCGCGCCGAGCACAAACGCGGCGGTTTGCCCAAAGGACGGATCTTTCCCTTGAGCCGGGATGAACTCATCGAATGCGCGGCGCTACTTCGTTGTGTGCATCGCGGTGAGCTGGATCACCTCAGTATCCCGGAAAAACCGCTGGATGTCCTGGCACAACAAATCGTCGCTGCGGCTTCCACAGAAGATTGGGATGAAAATGAATTCTTCAAACTGGTCTGTTCAGCTTGGCCGTACCGAAATCTCGCTCGCAGCGAATTCGACAGCGTTGTGAAAATGTTGGCCGAAGGTTTTAGCACGAAACGCGGCAGGCGATCAGCGCTAATTCATCACGACGCGATCAATCATCGCATCCGCGGTCGGCGCGGGGCGCGACTGACCGCGCTCACTTCCGGCGGGGCGATTCCCGACAACGCCGATTATCGCGTCATCCTCGAGCCCTCTGAAACGTTCGTCGGCACCGTGAACGAAGATTTCGCCGTCGAAAGTTTGGCTGGTGATATCTTCCAGCTCGGCAACGCGTCGTGGCGAATTCTGCGCGTGAATTCAGGCGTCGTCCGAGTCGAAGATGCAAAAGGCCAACCTCCCGGAATTCCATTTTGGCTGGGTGAGGCAGCCGCGCGCACCGCTGAGCTTTCGCAAGCCGTTTCGAATTTGCGAACGGAGATCGAACAATTGCTGGCTGCCGGACGCGATGTCTCTGAGTCGTTTGCGACAGACGAGTTCTGGGGAGCGCAGGCTGCTAGCCTGCCCGGCGCGGCAGCTTGCCGCGCCGAAATTCGGTTGCCACGCGAGGGGACGAAACACCGCGATGTTTCCGGCAAGCTGCCGGAAACTGCAGGCTGGCAGCCTGCGCACCCCAGACACGTCGCTCAGCAAATCGCTGACTACTTCGCCGATACTTATCGAGCCCTCGGTGCTCTTCCGTCACAGCGGACGCTCGTGATGGAGCGTTTCTTCGATGAATCGGGCGGGATGCAACTCGTTTTGCACGCGCCTTTCGGCAGTCGAATCAATCGTGCCTGGGGTCTGGCGTTGCGAAAACGTTTTTGTCGTTCGTTTAATTTTGAACTGCAAGCAGCCGCCACGGACGACGCGATCGTGATTTCTCTCGGGACACAGCATTCGTTTCCGCTGGATGAGGTTTTCCGTTATTTGAATTCGAAAACTGTCCGCGACCTTCTCGTTCAAGCGTTACTCGACGCGCCGATGTTCGTGATTCGTTGGCGCTGGAACGCAACGCGTTCGCTCGCCGTGCCACGGTTTCGCGGCGGCGCAAAAATCGCGGCGCCATTGCAGCGCATGGAATCGGAAAATCTTTTAGCCGCAGTTTTTCCAGACCAGCTCGCGTGTCTTGAGCACATCGTTGGTGACCGTGAAATTCCGGATCACCCGCTCGTGAGGCAGACAATTGACGACTGTCTAACCGAAGCGATGGACATCGATGGTCTCGAAGAAGTTCTGCGCAGGATTGAACAGGGTGAGATCCGCTGCATCGCGCGCGATCTGCCAGAACCATCGCCGCTCGCGTCAGAGATTTTGAATGCGCGGCCGTACGCGTTTTTAGATAACGCGCCTCTCGAAGAGCGTCGTACGCAGGCGGTGTATACGCGACGCGTTTCTGAAAGAAATGGCAGCGATGGTTTGGGTGTTCTAGACGCGGCCGCAATCGAGAGAGTCGAAAAGGAAGCTTGGCCCGAAGCGACAAACGCAGACGAATTGCATGACGCGCTAATGCTGCTTGGTGTCATGACCGAAGAGGAGATTCAGCGAACGTCGGGTGGCGAAAGTGCAGAAGCGCTGATGATGACGCTCGTGACTGAAAATCGAGCGACGCGTTTGCTTGTCTCCAGGCAAGATTTGAACGGCCGCGAGGCTTTAGAGTGCGGCGATCCCGCGGCTGCGGAACCGCTTTCAAAGCGCGGACATGTCCGCGCACTCCAAAACGCTGACGTGGCTACAACGTTCTGCATCGCTGCGGAACGCCTGCCAATGCTGCGAACGATTTATCCGGATGCGGATGTTCATCCTGAGTTGAACGCGCCGGAGTCTGCGCAAAAACAACCTTGGGAACGATCTAATGCGATTCGCGAGTTGCTTCGCGGCCGAATGGAGGCGTCCGGACCGATGAGGGTCGCCGACCTCGAAAGTATTCTCGGTCTGCCGCGATCGGAAATCGACGCCGGTCTACTTGGGCTCGAAGGCGAAGGTTTTGTGCTCCGCGGAAAATTTCATCCGAACGCAACGGAACAGGAATGGTGCGACCGACGATTGCTGGCCCGAATTCATCGACTGACAATCGATCGACTGCGCGCGGAAATTCAGCCGGTCTCGATTCAGGATTTTTGTCGGTTTTTGTTTGCATGGCAGCGAGTCGATGTCGATCGGCGCGTCGAAAGCCCGGAGGGTCTGCAGTCGGTGTTGGAACAGCTCGACGGCTGCGAGTTGCCGTTGGCGGCTTGGGAATCCGCGGTGCTGAGCGCCCGCGTCGGCGATTATGATCCTGAATGGCTTGATCGGCTTTGTTTTTCCGGTCGCGTCGGCTGGGCACGTTTGAGTTCACCGCAACATACGAACGCGCGCGCGGCTGCGCCGCTGCGCACGAGCCCAATCGCGCTCTATCAACGCGAAAACCTCGAAGATTGGCTCTGCCTCGCCTCTGCAAGACCTGCAATTGAACTTTCGTCGGCGACGCAAGGAGTGCGTGAAGTGCTGGCCGTCGGGGGCGCATTATTCTTTACGGAATTAGTTCGTCGAACTGGCTTGCTTCCGTCGCAGGTTGAGGAAGCGCTTTCGGAGCTCGCCGCGCTAGGCTTTGTTACATCCGACAGCTTTGATGGTTTGCGGGCGCTGCTGGTTCCGTCGAACAAGCGGCCGACTCTTGGACGAAATGAAGGAAAGCGTCGCCGTAAGACGAATCTTGCCAGTATCGAGTTTGCTGGACGCTGGTCATTGCTGAGAACGGAGGTGATCTCGCAAGTATCGGGGAATGGCGCGGAAAGCTCCGCGCGCAATTCAGCGCTCGAAAAATTTGCGCGGGTGTTACTGCGACGTTACGGCGTCGTCTTTCGTCGATTGCTTGAGCGCGAAAGTTTCCCAATTTCGTGGTACGAGCTGGGGCGAATTTATCGGCGGTGGGAAGCACGCGGGGAAATTCGGGGCGGCTATTTTGTTGGCGGAGTCAGTGGCGAACAATTCGCCTTACCGGAAGCGATCGGCTTGCTGCGTTCGATTCGCAAAGCACCGTCAAATGGCGAACTGCTCACGCTCAGCGCTGCGGATCCGCTAAACTTGCAAGGCATTCTCACACCGGGACCAAAAATTGCCGCGTTCACCGCAAACCGCATTTTGTTTCGCGATGGCTTGCCAGTCGCGGCGCTCGAGGCGGACGAGATTCGCAAAATCTCCGATGCGCCTGTTTCTGATTCGCAAATTGAAACGGCTCTTCGGGTGGGGAAACTGCGACCGTCATTGCGGCCTTATTACAAATAGAAATCGGCGCGGTCTGTTGTAGCCGCTTCGCTGTGAGAAGCGCGGCGCCGAACTGTTTGCCACACTGGACCCACGCGTCTCACAGAGACGCGGCTACAATTATTTCTTAACGACCTCGACTTCGATCGGAATGACTGGCGTGGGTGAGCAGTTTATTTCTTAACGATCTCGGCGTTCTCGATCATGGCGATGCCGCCACGCTCGGCCAGTTTGCCTTTCACAGTGATGCTTTTGCCACAGTACTCAGCGAGTTGATCGTTAATTGGCTTGTGTTCGCCAACCACCAGATACGCTTTCCCGTCGCTTAAGATGCCGACCGGCCCGCCGCTCTTGATACACTTTGCCCCGCAAGACTGGCCATGTTTCTCGCCGACGCCATTGTGATCGACGTAGCACATCATGTCGACCACTTCGCCGGTCACTTCTTTGGATGCAGCCGCCTCGTCGCCGTGCTCGTGTTCTTGTGCCATCGCCAGCGGCGCGCACGCCAGACCTGCAATGAAGATCGCAGTCACCGCGACTCGCAAGACGGTAGGTTTATTTGTTGAATTAAACATGAAACTAATCTGGGCTGCTCAGCGCTTTGGTCAATCCGTTGCGGCGGACTGGAGACCGCCGCTCCTTGGTTTGCTCACGCGCTCTTTTCAATCAGATCAGCGAACTGATCGAAAAAATATGAGGCATCATGCGGCCCGGGCGCGGCTTCGGGATGATATTGCACGCTGAAGATCGGCAGTTCTTTGTGGCGCATTCCCTCTACCGTCCCGTCATTCAAATTGATGTGCGTGACTTCCACGTCGGAAGGAAGCGACTCCGCGTCGACGGCAAATCCGTGATTTTGCGCAGTGATGGCAACTTTGCCGCTCCTCAAATCTTTTACCGGTTGATTGGCTCCGCGATGGCCGAATTTCAATTTGAATGTCGACCCGCCGAAGGCAAAGCCAAGAATTTGATGGCCGAGACAGATCCCGAAGATTGGTTTTCTGCCCATTAAATCGTGCACGGCTTTGTGCGCGTACAGAAGCGCCGCTGGATCGCCCGGGCCGTTGGAGAGAAAAATTCCGTCAGGCTCGAGAGCGAGCACTTCCTCGGCTGATGTGGTCGCCGGGACAACGGTAACTTGGAAGCCTTTCTGGCGCAGCAGACGCAGAATGTTTTGCTTCATCCCATAATCGTACGCCGCAATTCGAAATCGAGTTGGCGGCAGCGCGCGCCTCTCTTCACCATCATTTGCCTGCGGGAGCGACCATGGTGCGCTTAGCTTGTCCTCCGGGTCCCATCGGTAAACTTTTTTTGTTGTCACCTCGCGCACGTAATCCATCCCGATCACGCCCTCACCCTCGATCGCCATTTTCGTTGCTTCCTCCGACGAAATCTCCTCTGTCGTCAGACACGCTTTCATCGCGCCGCGGGTGCGCAGATGCCGAGTGAGCGCGCGGGTGTCGATTCCTTTCGCGCCGGGGATCTTCCACTTTCGCAAGTACTCATCGAGCGACATTTCGGAGCGCCAGTTGCTCGGGACCTCCGTTAATTCTTCTATGACAAATCCACGCACGTGAGGTGACGAGCTCTCCTGATCGAGCGAATTGACTCCGTAATTTCCGATCAACGGATAAGTCATCGCTACGATCTGCCCGCGATATGATGGATCGGTCAGCACCTCCTGATAACCAGTCATGGCGGTATTGAAACAAACTTCACCGACGCGTGTCCCGGTTACGCCAAAGGATTCGCCCTCGAAATATCGACCGTCTTCGAGAGCTAGGAGCGCGCGCATTTCACTGCGGACTGTGGAGCTTGCGAGCGAATTTTCAAATCCGGTTGAAGCCGTGAAGCAGACAATCTCTCTGCCTATTTCTGTAGCGACTGGCGTGTCACCTGCTTTTCCAGGAAAACAACGTCAATCTCGAAATAGATATGACATTCGAACCGTCGAACTCAGTTCTCTCTTCGTCACGCTTCAATAAAAAACCCGGATCGAATTTTCGACCCGGGTTTTTAAATTATTACCCCGCCGGTGCCGTTCAGGCGATTCTCCCGTTCCCTTTCGCAAAGGATGGATGACCGTTGCTGCGGAATTTGGCTTCCAATAAAGGCCTGTCATTCTCCGCACCAACCAAGCCTCCGTGTTTCATCAACTATCGGTTCGGGGACGTCACCTCAATCGCGAACATCGCAGGGTAAATGTTTACATCCCGAATGCATTCGGGATTCAAAAGCCGCTGGTTGAGAGTTGAACGGAAAGCACTGGTTTCCTGCCCAACCCTCAACGAGCGGCTCTCACTCGGAAGATAAGCTTCCAGCTTGTCTCGGACGACGAGCATCTTGCTTGTCGAAACTGTTCGACAGGCTGGCAGCCTGTCGGGCCGAGTCAGCCAGGATGGCTAACTTCCACTCTCAAAGAACTATTCGCGCAATTCTGCGCCGAGGTCGCGCCGCAATCGCTCGCGAATTTTCGCGTGCGCTGCGTTTACTTCCTCGTTTGTCAGTGTGCGACTTCGGTCTCGATATGTCAATCTATATGCGAGCGACTTTCGCGCCGCTCCGAGTTCGCCGCCGCTAAAGACATCGAACACCTCCACGCTTTCCAAGAGTACCTCACGCGGGTGATGGATCGCGCGCCAAATTTTTTCGTGTGAAATCTCCTTGGGCACAATCATCGCAACATCACGGGTAACGGCTGGAAATTTTTCGATCTCGCGAAACTTTTTCCTCAGCTCCTCCGGGACCAAAAGAAGATCGGCATGCAGTTCGGCAACAAACACTGGTCCTGACGCGGTCGCTTTAGCGGGGGAAAGTTGCCCGCCGAAACCGATCATCCGATCGCCGGAGAAAACGTCGACTGGCAGCGCGAGATCAGGAAATTTTCCAGAGCGAAAGGAAAGATTTGGAACGACGCATTCCAGCGCGCCCTTGAGATCAAACAAATCGAGGCCGCGGTTCGATGCGGATCGCCAATTCGCCGCGCCTGCGACATTTCCCCAGAGTAAAACGCCGAGATGCCGTTCTTCTTTTCCGGATGACGGAATAAAGGTGCGACCGATTTCAAAGATCGCCACACGTTCCGCGCCCGCGCGAATGTTCCGGTCCAGGACCGGGAGCAATCCCGCTAGAATGCTCGGACGCAACGCGACGGCATCTTCACTGAGCGGGTTACGGAGCTCGATGGCGCCTTCGCTGAAGGCGAATCGCTCGCGCGGAAGCAATTTTGAAGTTCGCACTTCGTTGAGACCGACTGCTGCGAGTCGGGTTCGCCACGCGGATTCCAAATCGTGCGCGTGATCCGCTGCGCTGGAAGGCGTGAAACGGCTTCG
>DATASP010000093.1:0-7912 GCA_036269155.1 Candidatus Udaeobacter sp. | reverse complement strand
GCGCCGGTTATAGATTTCCCAAAGGCGCAGACCAAGCGAAAAGGACGTTCCGTTGCGCTCCCGCATCGAGTAGGCGACCTCTAGCGGATTCCGTACAACGATGAGAGTTTTGAGTCCTTGCAAGAGGTCCTGCCAGAACGGGAGGGTCAAGCTGTTGCGCGGGTCTTTCCAGCCCCAGACTTTCGCCGAATCAAAGCGCTCGATCAGCAGCCGCGCTTTCATACGCAACGGATCCAGCCGCGCATGTGTAGAGTTCTCGTCAGCTTTGGGCGGCAGGTCCCACGCGCCACCGAGCTCATTCAGTAATTCCTCATTAAGCGCCACGAACCCTAAATGTTCCCAGAAACCTTCGGGGTTATCAGCCTGCGGCGGCATCAAGTCTGATTCGGGTCCCAGTTCGAGCCCACAGCGATGAAGAAGCCGCGTCACCATGCTTGTGCCTGAGCGGTGTGCCCCGGCAATGCAAATCACCGTCTGGCTGGCAGCGCTATTTTTCACTCAAAATGCTTACACAACGACGGGGGGCTCAGTGCGTCAAGCCGGATTGGTCAGCGGAGGCGGCCATGGATCGCTGTCTGCGTTGCGCTTGGGAGTCCTCCCGCGCACCGGTTAAAATCTTCGTCGCACAAATTCCGCCTGCATCTAACTTCCACCGATGCAGCGAACTGATGGCCGTTTACCCGATGAAATCCGACCGCTCAATTTCGAATTGAACACGGCTCCGCATGCGAGCGGGTCGGTGCTTGTCTCGATGGGTAACACGCGCGTGATCTGTGCCGTCACGATTGAAGAAGGAGTGCCGCGCTGGATGAAAGAGCAAGGGGTGACCGGCGGCTGGCTCACTGCCGAGTACTCGATGCTTCCATATTCCACACAGCCACGCAAAGCTCGCGATATTGCGAAAGGCCGCATGGACGGTCGCAGCGTGGAAATTCAAAGGCTGATAGGCCGGTCACTGCGAGCCGTCATGGATCTCGAAAAGCTCGGGCCGCGCACGATCTGGATCGATTGCGACGTATTGCAAGCTGATGGTGGAACGCGGACCACCGCGATTACGGGTTCCAGCGTGGCCCTGGCGATAGCCTGCCGGAAGCTTGTTCGTGAACGAAAGCTGGACGCGCCGCCGATGAAAAAATTGGTCGGCGCAGTGAGCGCCGGCATTCTGGACGGACAGTCAATAGTGGATCTTGATTACGAAGAGGACAAGCTTGTTACCGTTGATTTTAATCTTGTGGCTACCGAAGACGGCGAATTCGTAGAACTACAAAGCTCTGGTGAAGAGGCGACGTTTTCCGGATCACAGCTGGATGAAATGCTTACGCTTGGGCGCAAAGGCATCAGCGCACTAATCGGAGCCCAGCGCGCAGTGTTGGCGCGAATCATGGTGACACCGGCCGAGAGCTGATCGTCTAGCCGGCAAGGTTGGGCGCGCGGATATGTCCGCGCTTTGAAAGTGACGACATGTCGGTGCACTCCAAGAACGACGTGATTATTTCGGTGGCGTTTCACAGAATGGAGCCGGCGGGCGCCGAACGACATGGACGGGAAGCCCGACAGGGTGAGCGAGCTGGCGCGAGCGAATCAAACGCTCTACAATTATTGCCCAAATGAAAACGGCGCTTATCACCGGCATCACCGGCCAGGACGGAAGTTATCTGGCTGATTTGCTGCTTGAGAAAGGCTACGAAGTCCACGGGATTATTCGCCGCGCTAGTACGTTTAACACCTCGCGAATTGATCATCTTTACGCTGATCCACACGTAAACGATGTGCGACTGTTTCTGCATTACGGGGACCTCAGCGATTCGGTGAATCTTGTGAAGCTTCTTTACGAATTGAAGCCGGACGAGATCTATCATCTGGGCGCGCAGAGCCACGTGCGCGTGAGCTTCGATATTCCTGAGTACACTTCCGATGTCACTGGCGTCGGGACGATTCGCATTCTGGAAGCAATCCGCGAAGCCGGATTGCGTTCGCGCTTTTATCAGGCGTCGAGCAGCGAAATGTTCGGCAGGGCCCAACAAACGCCGCAAACTGAGAAGACGCCATTTTGGCCGCGGAGTCCTTACGGCGTGGCAAAGGTTTTTTCATATTGGGCGACCGTTAATTATCGGGAAAGCTACGGCCTTTGCGCCAGCAATGGCATTTTGTTCAACCACGAAAGCCCGCGCCGCGGGGAAACTTTTGTCACTCGCAAAATCTCACGTGCGGTTGCTGCGATCAAGCATGGTCTGCAAAAGGAATTGTTCCTCGGCAACTTGGACGCAAAACGCGACTGGGGCTACGCGCCTGAGTATGTCGAAGGCATGTGGCGAATTTTGCAGCTTGGAGAAGGAGACGACTTCGTCCTGGCTACCGGCGAAAGCCATACGGTACGGGAGTTTGTCGAAGCCGCCTTCGCTCACGCGGATCTTGATTGGAAGCAATTCGTAAAGCACGACCCGCGATATGAGCGGCCAGCCGAAGTGGACATTCTACTTGGTGACGCTTCGAAGGCGAAGAAAATTCTCGGTTGGGAACCCAAAGTCCGATTTCACGAACTGGTGCGAATTATCGTGGATGCGGACATGGATTTGCTTTCGCGCAACACGCCCCGAGAACATCTCGGCAAGCTGCCGTAGTGGTTCTGATTAACACCGTGGCTTCAGCCCGGTGCGGTTGCAAGCGCCCCGCGGTCGTAGCCGTTTCAACGGCTTGGTACATGCAGTAAACTGTTAAAGCAGTTTCATTGGTCTTATGTGCGGGTCTTCCACCGGGCTCAAGCCACGGTGTTATGGAAACATGGCGACGCGACAGGCTATCGCATCACAAATGGCGCCGGGTTTGCGGCGGACATTGAATGGGCTGTGACGAGGCCGGGAACAGCAGTGGCGAGCGGCACATTTACGATCGTTACTGCGGCGCCGATTCCCACGATGTCGTACAATTGTATGACATCGTCAGAGCGCATCCGGATGCATCCGTAACTCGCAGGCGAACCGATTTTCCATTCCTCCGGCGTGCCGTGGATGTAAATGTCCCTCCCGAACGCGTTAGCGTTTTGCGCTTCGAGTCCACGCAGCCAGAGAATCCGCGTTACGATCGGATCACGACCGGGCGCGTTGGCTTGGATGATTTCCCCGGTGCGCAGACGATCCTTGAATACCGCTCCCGGTGGCGCACTACCGCCAATTTTTTCTGCTATCTGCAATTGGCCGAGTGGCGTAAACCTGCTGCCGCGCCAATCGCCAAGACCGAACTTGGAGGTGGAGACGGGATAAATCCCCATGACCTTGCCGCGATCGAGAAGAGCCAGCTTCTGTTCGCGCGTGCTGATTACGATGTGATGCTGCGTGTCAGGCGCAGCGCACGACGAGATGATAATTGGAATCAGGATTGCGATCCACTGGTACAAACGGATGGCCGCGCCGTTTGGGGTTGTAGCGGCAGGCATGTCGCCTGCAAAGTCCAAGGGATCAGCCGACGCGGCTGCCTCTACGGTTAGCACGTTACCTTTCTCGATCTTCATTTGCGATTAAACCTGAAAAACTTCTCCGCGGTTTCGGTGGTTGCTTCAGCAATTTCTTCAAACGGGACCGCCCGCGCTGCCGCGATCGCTTCCGCTACGATATGCGTGTGAGCTGGTTCGCAGCGCTTTCCGCGAAAAGGAACGGGCGCCAGATATGGGCAATCGGTTTCCACCATAAATTTCCAAAGCGGGATCTGTGCCGCGACTTCTCGCACGGCTGCGCCGTTTTTGAAAGTAACAATTCCAGTGAACGAAACGAGGTGGTCAAGATTGAGAACTTCATTCGCTTGATCGAGCGAGCCACCAAAGCAATGAAACACGCCGCGTAATTTGCTCGTGTATGGCTGCATAATTTTCAGTGTGTCCTCCCAAGCGTCGCGTTGATGGATTACTGCGTTGAGCCCCAGTTCCACAGCAAGATCGAGTTGCTGCTGAAACAAACTTGCTTGTTTTGATTTGTAAGCGCCGTCGCGAATTTGCGCTTCGATTTCTTCATCGGTCTCAGTTCGCAGTGCCGTCATAACCTGGACCTGTTTTTCCTTCGCTACTTTTTCGCTCGGCAGCCGGTGATAATCGAGTCCCGTCTCACCGATCGCCACCACTCGCGGGTTCTTCGCCAGTTCGCGTAGCGGCGTGAAAACGTCTTCCTCCGCCTCTTCAGCGAAACTGGGATGGACCCCAATGGCCGCGTAAACCGCCGGATATTTTTCCGCAAGATCGATTGCGCGCCGGCTGCTCTCGATCGACGTGCCGACTGTGACGATGCGCGTCACGTCCGCTTGAATCGCGCGGCGTAGCACCTCATCGAGATCATTAGCGAAATCGGGATAATCGAGATGCGCGTGAGTTTCGATTAGCATTTTGTTATTCCGGGCGAGTCGAGGAATCTCCAATCGTCCGTCGCGGAATTCAATAAATTAGAGATGTCATGATTGCATCCGTTCTTCGAGCCGTTGAAGGAATTTCTGATATTCGGGATGATCTCTTATTCCATCGAGATCAGAATCGTTTTGGATCCAGTCTTTCCAGAACGGCCGGCCATTGCGAATCACTTGTTCGAGCAAAGAAAAGGCAGCTTTCGCGTCACCGAGATGGCTGTAGACGCACGCGGTGTTGTAGAGACAAATCGGATCCTGATCTTCGATCGCCTGAGCGCGGGTCGTCCAATCCTTCGCCCGGTCCTCTTCACCTAATTCCAGTAGTGCAAGGGCGCCGGCAATGGCAGGCCGAGGGTCTTCGGGATTTGAGATCAACTCGCGCTCAGCCAGCTCGACTGTTTTCTGCGCGGCCGCCTTCATATCTTGATCACGTCCGAGCGAGCGGTACATGTGAATGGCCAGCGCGGGGGGTTTATAATCGGTCGGGTTGATTTGCGCCGCCCGTTCCAGAAGTTCCACCGCGCGCGAGATATTTCCCTGCTGAAACGCAGGCCGCGCATAGAGAAAGTGCGCGGCAAATGAATTCGGATCCAGCTTCAGTGCGCGTTCGAACTCGACATTTGCTTCATCGAATTTTCGTGCGGCCGAAAGAGCGACTCCGCGCGAAGTGTGCGCTTCGGCCAGGTTATTATCCAATGCGAGAACCTTGGCTGACGTTTCCAAAATCCCCTCGAGTGAAACATCGGCTTGATAAACCATGTAGAGCCACGAGTCGCAGTCAGCGATCCCGGCATAGGCGCGGGCATAGTCCGGGTCGAGTTCGACGGCCTTGACGAACATTCGGCGCGCCAACTCGAAGTAGCGCTTGGAAAAGCGATAAAGGAAATCGCGACCACGCAAATAGTAGGTGTACGCTTCCACGTTATCGGTCGGTAATTGCGCGATTGATTTCTTTTCCTGTGGCAACAGTTTGACCTTTAGCTGCTGGACAATTGCGTGGGTGATTTCATCTTGAATGGCAAAAATGTCGGTCAAATCCCGGTCGTAGCGGTCAGCCCAGACATGGCCGCCGTTGTTCGCGTCGATGAGCTCTCCGGTGACGCGAACGCGTTGTCCCGCCTTGCGCACACTGCCTTCGAGCACGTAAGCAACCCCGAGTTCCCGGCCGACCTGATCGACCTTCACCGCCTTTCCCTTGTACGTGAACGCGGTGTTGCGCGAGGTGACGAACAGGCCTGACACTTTCGACAAGTCGGTGATGATGTCTTCGGTGATCCCGTCGCTGAAATACTCCTGTTCGGGGTCGCCACTCATATTCGTGAATGGGAGCACGGCAACCGAGGGGCGCGGGTCGTTCGTTGACCTATTGCCGGTTAGAGCTGCTTCCTCCAGCAGGACACTGTAAACCCGAACTGGTTTGTCGATGTTCTTCAACTGCTGGTCACCGCAATCTTCAAAAGCACAGTTCAGCCGATTGCCGACCTGATCGCGCACGGATTGAGTTACCGCGATTCCAGCGGGCGCGGCGATGGTCTGGAGCCGCGCTGCGACATTCACCCCATCGCCATAGATGTCGTCTCCTTCGACAATGACGTCGCCAAGATTGATACCGACGCGGAATTCGATACGACGATCCGCTGACATGCTCGCGTTGCGTGCTTGCATTCCATGCTGTATCTCCGCCGCACAGGCAACGGCGCTGACGACACTCGGAAATTCAGCGAGAATGCCGTCACCCATAATCTTGACGATGCGTCCCTGGTGCTCGGCAATTTTCTTGTCGAGCAACTCGCTTCGAATCTCTTTGAGCTGTGCAAGCGTGCCCGCCTCGTCCGCGCCCATGAGCCGACTGTATCCGACAATATCGGCGGCGAGGATGGCAGTCAGGCGACGTTCCATAATGGCGTAGCAGTTCCGCTGGCGCCCAAATAGAACGCAAGCCTGATGTTTACGCCACTTTTCACCATTCGATGATCGTGCTGGCCCAAGTGAGTCCGCCACCGAACACGACCATCAGAACGTAATCACCGCGCTTGATTCGCCCGCTGCGATTCGCTTCGTCGAGTGCGATGGCGACAGCTGCAGCGGACGTATTGCCGTAGCGATCCAGATTGACAAACATTTTGTCGCGCGAAATACCGAGCCGGTCTGCGATCGCCTCCATGATGCGCAGATTTGCCTGGTGCGGAATGACACAGGCGATGTCTTCGATGGAAAGCCCGGCTTGATCGAGGGCTTTTTTTGCTGCGTTGAGCATCGCGATCACAGCCTGTTTGTACACTTCTTTGCCGGTCATGTGTATCGTTGCCAAATTCTTGTCCACATTGTCTCGTGTGATAGGGCAGCGCGAACCGCCTCCAGGCATGAACAAAATGTCTGTGTACTGTCCGTCGCTGCCGATGTGAGTGCTGATGACCCCGTGGGCGCTCCCTCGGTGGCGCAAAATCGCGGCGCCGGCGCCGTCACCAAAAAGGACACACGTATTGCGATCGGTCCAGTTTGTGATCGACGTCAATTTCTCTGCTCCGATCACAAGCACCGTTTCGTGTGTATGTGAGGTGATGAATTGTTGTGCAATTTCTAATCCAAAAAGAAAACCCGCGCAGGCTGCAGAAATATCGAGGCAAGCGGCTTTGTTTGCGCCGATCTTCTTCTGAACAAAGCATGCGGTGGCGGGAAACAACATATCCGGCGTGGCCGTTGCTACCATGATGAGATCGATGTCTTTGGCCGAAATCTTGGCTTGCTCGATCGCCTTCAGCGCCGCCTTGGCCGCCATGTCGCTGGTGTCTTCGCCCTTTGCCGCGATACGCCGTTCCTTAATGCCAGTGCGAGTGGTGATCCACTCGTCGCTGGTATTGACCATTCGCGACAGATCCGCATTGGTCAGAGTTTTTTCGGGCACATAACTGCCAGTGCCGATGATTGAGACCGTGCGCAGCGCTTTAGTGGAGCGCGGGCTCAAGCGGGGCTGTCGTTTCATGATAACGGCGAATCTCTTCGACGATATGCGGGTTCACCTGCTGTTCAATGGACTCGGCCGCCACTCGTAACGCATTCTTGATCGCCAATGCCGTGCTGGCGCCATGCGCGATAATGCAAATACCGTTCACTCCCAACAGCGGCATCCCGCCTGCTTCCTCGTAATTTGTTTTGTCTTTGATTACGCGAAATGCCTTTCGTGCCAGATAAGCGCCGACCATGTGAATTTTGGAGCGCGTCAATTCCTGTTTAAGCCATTTGAAAATCGCCACGGCGATTGATTCGGACGTTTTTAAAATCACGTTGCCGACAAAACCGTCGCACACCACGACTTCGACCGGGTCTTCGAACAAATGCCGCCCTTCGATATTGCCACGAAAATTCAGCGAGCTCGCCTTCAACATTTTGAAAGCATCCTTTGTCAGTTCGTTGCCTTTGACATCTTCTTCGCCTAGGGAGATCAAGCCGACGCGCGGGTTCTTATACCGGAGAACATGCCTGGAATAAACCGAGCCCATGATCGCGTATTGCAAAAGGTGCTCCG
>DATASP010000092.1:0-6945 GCA_036269155.1 Candidatus Udaeobacter sp. | reverse complement strand
CCTGGATCGCGCCATGCACGTTTTTTGGGCCAAAGGTTACGAAGGCGCTTCCCTTTCCAATCTCACACGGGCCATGCGAATCAATCGACCAAGTCTTTACGCCGCATTTGGCAACAAGGAGCAACTCTTTAGAAAAGCTCTCGATCGATACATGGACGGGCCGGTCGCCTGGTTTGGCAAAGCTCTGGCGGCGCTAAAGGCGCGGGACGTGGTCGAGCAAATATTCCTCGGCACGGTCAGGATGGCAGAAAATCGCAGCGCTCCAGCAGGATGCCTCTTGGTTCAAGGGGCGTTGACGTGCGGAAATGCGTCCGCTCGGAGGCAAGTGGCCGCGCGGCGGGCGGCGGCCGAAGTTGCATTGCGTCGCCGTCTTCAACGAGCAAAGCGCGAAGGCGATCTTCCGAAAAACGCTGACCCAGCCGAACTGGCCCATTACGTGATGACTGTCGTGCGCGGAATGGCAGTCCAGTCAGCTGGCGGCGCGAGTCGCGATCAACTTCGTCGCGTGGCGCAAATCGCGCTCCGTGCGTGGCCGAAAGGTTAGCATTCAAACGAGCGGCAGACCGATTTAGTTCTGACGGTGCCGAGAACGGTGGCTAAAATCGCGGCGCCGATGGCGCGTTTGCGAATGATTAAACCGCCGCGCGAGCTCAAGCCTTATCCTGCTTCGTGAGCTTGGCATCCGTGGCCTGACAGATGAAGCAGCGCACGCGTGGCTGCGCGCCAGAGCTTAGCGAATCCATTTCCTATTTATGAGATGGGCTTTTGACTCATGTGTTACCGTTCAGCGCCATATTATGCCTACTCCCGAAGAAGTTGATGAGCAATTTTACCGCGATACCCAGAGTATCGCGTTTCCCGCGCTCACCGACGAACAGCTGGCGACATTGGAGTCGTTAGGCACGCGCCGCAAAGTTAATTGTGGCGAGATCATTTACAAAGCCGGTCAGCGCGACGTGCCTTTCAATCTCGTCTTGAGCGGAGAGCTCGAGGTTCTAGAATCACGCGACGGCGAGGAGCAAATCCTGGCCACTCCCGGGCCGCGCGATTTTGTCGGTGACATCGCGATGCTCACCGGCACTGCAGTTGTTGCGACTGTGCGCGGTAAGGCAGAGCAATCGGAGATTTTGCAGATTCCTGCCCCGCGCTTACGCCGCGCATTGGCGGAGATACCGAGTGTCAGTGAACCGATCGTACAGGCGCTGATCATGCGACGTAAGCGTCTCCAGCGCGATCGCGACTTTACCGGTTTACGAATTCTTGCGGAGGCAGAGTCGCGCGAAGGATATCAGCTCGACGATTTTCTCGATAAGAATCATTATCCGCATCGCCTCGTGGACGTGACGAGTGAGTACGGGCAAAGACTGGCGCAACGATTAAATCTGACTTCTGGAGATCTGCCGGCACTGATCACTCCGACCGGAATGCCTTTGCGTCGTCCGTCGCTGCGCGAAGTCGCGCGAGTGGCCGGTCTCCTTCAGTCATTTCCCGAGGGACAGAAAAGCGAAATTCGGTGTGATGTGGCGATTGTTGGTGGTGGGCCGGCTGGTCTGGCGGCAGCGGTATATGCGAGTTCTGAAGGCCTTGATACTGTGGTGTTGGAAAGTTTCGCAACAGGAGGACAGGCAGGAGCATCTTCGCTGATCGAGAACTTCTTTGGTTTCCCGACCGGTGTTAGTGGAGGCGATCTCACATACCGCGCGCAGCTACAGGCGTATCGCTTCGGTGCAAAATTCACCACGCCGTCGAAAGTTCTGTCACTCAATTACGAAGCTGATGGTGAATACCCGCATTGCCTGCAGATCGAAGACAGCAACGTCGTGTTATGTGCGAAAGCGGTGATAATCGCGACGGGTGCAGAATACCGTCGGCTCGAAGCGGAAGGACGCTCAGAATTCGAAGGTTCAGGTGTGTATTACGCTGCAACTGCGCTTGAAGGTCAGCTCTGTCGCGGGTCAACGGGAGTTGTTGTCGGCGCAGGCAACTCTGCTGGTCAGGCGGCGATGTTTGTCGCAGAGGGCGCAAAGAAGGTCTTGCTCGTACTGCGTGGCGACAGCCTAACCAAGAACATGTCCAGCTACCTCTCACGCCGAGTAGAAGCGCAGCGGAACATTGAAATCCTATATCAAACGGAAATCCGACGAATGACTGGGCAGAGGAAATTGGAATCAATCGAACTTGAGAACACCCGCACGGGCGAGCGAACCACGGTTGAAACACCAGCTGTTTTTTCGATGATTGGCGCATCGCCGTGTACCGACTGGCTCCCCGCCGAGATCGAGCGCGATGAGAAGGGCTTCATTCTCACCGGCGCGAAAGTTGCTCAATCCTCAGCCTGGCAAAAAATGGATCGCGTGCCGGGTTCGATGGAAACGAGTCGTCCCGGCGTGTTCGCCGCAGGCGACGTGCGCTCCGGCTCGGTCAAGCGTTGCGCGGCGGCGGTGGGCGAAGGCGGCATGGCCGTTGCAAACGTTCACCGCGCCATTGCTGAATCAGGGACGCGGTAGAATTTAAGTATCCGGTGAGTTGGACAGCGGGAACGCCGCAAACGCCCTTGCCGCGTTACGACTTTCGATTCGCCTAACGAATCCTTCTTGCCAGATTTCAGCGGTTTTCTTATTCCGAATCCGCGGCGATTGCATCTAGTCTGGCGAGCGTCTCTATCGGCAATTTCAATGTGGCAGCTGCCAGATTTTCGCGAAGATGCTCCACGGACGATGTTCCCGGAATGAGCAGAATGTTGGGTGAACGCTGGAGCAACCACGCCAAAGCCACTTGCATCGGTGTTGCGCCTAACAAAGCAGCGACGGCATCGAGCGACGCCGATTGCAATGGATTGAATCCGCCCAAGGGAAAGAACGGAACGTAAGCAATCTGTTGCCGTGCGAGATCGTCGATGAATGCGTCATCGTCTCGGTGGGCAACGTTGTAGAAGTTTTGGACGCAAACGATGTCGGTGATCGCTTGCGCTTCCTTTAATTGCTTTGGCGTCACGTTGCTTAAGCCCAAGTGGCGGATCAGGCCTTGTTGTTTTAGTTCGGCCAAGACTGAGAGGGGTTCACCGAGCGGCTCTTCGCCGGGCGCCTGACCATTATCGCCCCACGCACGAACATTAACTACGTCCAGCGCCTCGACTCCGAGGTTGCGCAGGTTGTCATGAACCGAATCAACCAGATTCTTGCGCGTGACATCGTGTATCCACGATTTGTCGTTTCCGCGACGAGCGCCAACTTTGGTGACAATCACGAGACCTTCTGGATACGGATGGAGGGCTTTCTTGATGATCTGATTCGTAACGTGCGGTCCGTAGAAATCGCTGGTGTCGATGTGATTCACGCCCGCTTCTACCGCCTCGCGCAGCACGGCGACGGCAGCGTCGGGATCGCGCGGTGGTCCGAACACGCCGGGACCGGCGAGCTGCATGGCGCCGTAGGCCATGCGATGCACGGTCATTGAGGTGCCGGGAAACGTGAAGCTGCCGCCGAGTTCGTCTTCGTTGTGAATAGCAGGTCTATTCATGGTTTAGGTACGCGGGCGAACAACATCCCCAAACCTTCACTCATGGTCGGGTGCGTGAACACGGCGTCTCGCAACAGCGTGTATGGCTGGCCTGCGAGCATTGCCACCTGAACATTAGCCATCAGTTCTCCCGCCTCCGGACCAAGGGCAGCGAAACCGAGAATGCGATCGCTATCTGCATCGATGAGAACCTTCATGAAACCACGGGTCTCAGAGAGAGTATGTGGCCTGAAAACGGCGTCCATCGGCAGCGATGCCACTCGATACGAGACGTTGTTTACCCGAGCTTGTGATTCGTTAAGGCCAACGCGGCCAAGCGGTGGATCAATAAAGAGACAATAGGGGATCAGGCGGTCGCGCGTGCTGCGGTTCCCGCCATTGAGATTCGCGTGAATGATGTGGAAGTCGTTCTCGGATACGTGCGTGAAATATGGACTCCCTGCGCATTCTCCCACCGCCCACACATTCGGCGCCGTCGTTTCCAGGCGATCATTCACTCGTATATGGCCATGCTCAGTGACTTTAATTCCCGCCTTTTCTAAGCCGATCCCCTGCGTGTTCGGGACGCGTCCAAGCGCAGCCAGAATGTCCGTTCCCTCTACGGTTCGCGGACCGGCTTCGTTTTCAATTAGCAATTCTACACGTTCTCCCGAAACACCTTTGACACTCCGCACTTGAGTGCTCAGCAGAACCTCGATCCCCTCATCGCGAAACAATTCCAGAATCGCTTGCGCAACGTCAGCATCTTCTTTTGGCGCGAGTTGCGGGTCTCGCGCGACGACCGTTACGCGGCTACCAAACCGGCGCATCGCCTGCGCCAACTCTAGCCCGACGTAGCCACCGCCCAGAACTATCAGATGTTCGGGAAGCCGCTGCAGATCGAGCACCTCGACATGTGTCATTGGCTTGGCGTTCGCAAGTCCAGGTATATCGGGTATCGCAGCATGGGTTCCGACGTTCACGAACACGCGCTCACCGATCAGTGTCCGTTGGCCGCCGTCGCGCAAAGCCACCTGAAGAGTACGCGGTCCGATAAATCGAGCATTTCCCCAGATCAATTCAGCTCCGGATATCCGGTATTGATCGAGATGGACTTTCATCAACTCGTCGACCATTTTCTTCTTTCGCGCGTAGACTCCGGCCATGTTGATGGTGAACGATCCAGTCTCTATCCCAAATTCCTGGTGTCGCCCAAATAGCGAGGCCACTTTTGCTGAGTGAATGACGTTTTTGCTCGGAAGGCATGCGATATTTGGACATGCTCCGCCGACGTACTTCCGCTCGATTGAAGCTGTTCGCTTGCCTTCGCTGGCCATCGTCCAGGCGATCAATTTGCCGCCTGTGCCGCTCCCGAGAACAAGCACGTCATATTTTTCCGGCTCGCTCACACAGCAGTCCTCCCTCCGTCGACGGCGAGTTTTGCTCCATAAATAAAACTGGCACGGTCAGTCGCTAGAAAGATGATTGCCTCCGCAATTTCGTCTGGTGTAGCCGGTCGGCCTGCCGGCGCTTGGGCGGCTAATTGCTCAAGACCCTCGCCCATCGCGCCTGTTCCTTCAGTGCGTGTCGGTCCCGGGGTCACCGCATTAACGCGGACGCCGCTCGGGCCGTATTCCGCAGCCCACACCTTCGTCAGGAGATTGATCGCTGCCTTGCTCGAGCCATAGAGACTCATCCCGGGTGCGCCGTAATCGGCTGCCATCGTCGACACATTGACGATTGCGCCTTTGCCCCGCTTCGCCATGAGCGGAGCAAGTTGTGCGACGAGGAAGTATGGCGCCTTAACGTTGAGCGAATAGACGCGCTCAAACATTTCTTCAGTCATTTCGTGCGTTGGACCGAATGGATAAATCCCGGCGTTATTGATCAGAATATCGACACGGCCATTTCCGAGTTCGATGGCTTTTCTGGCTACTTCCAGCGCGCTCGCCGCGTCTCGCAAATCAGAAGAAATAAAATCCGCTTTGCCTCCCTCCGCGCGAATCTCCGCAATTGCTTTCTCCCCGCGCTCGGCATTTCGACCGACAACGATGACATGGATGCCGATCTGAGCCAGTTTGGCTGCTGTCGCCCGGCCAATCCCACTTGTCCCTCCGGTAATGAGTGCGGTCAATAAATCGGTAGCCATTAGCAGGTCACTCCATTCAATGTCTCGAATGCTGCTACCTCAGCATCGCTGCGCGAAGGATTGACAGCAACTAAACGAAATCGCTTTGTTCAGCTCTTGATGCACCTCGGCACAACTGGGCAGATTTTGTTCAACGATTTCGATGAGCTCTGAGCTGTCTATCGGTTTCGCAAGAATCCGGTGCCCCGTAAATGCGACCACCATCCTTTGCCTGTGGCTCCGAAGGTGCGAACTGAATGTTTTAAAAATTTTGCTTTCATAACCTCTCCATCCTTGCACCGCTTGGGAGATTGGACGGTCGTTCAGGCGGGACCATAACCTGCGGTCCGCGAAGTGCCCTCGCGGCTTCCTCGAGAAGCTCGGCCTTTGCGTCAAATTTAATCTGATCGAAGATGAGGACCTCGGTGGCGATAAGCCAGACTGTGAAACAAACCATAAGCGTGCGGACTGGGAACGCCCGCCGCGCCGGGATCGCCGCTCCAGGGTCGCTCAGCGAGTCGCCAGTTGCTAGTACGCGACTGCTCATTACGCGATCCACCTCCATTCCCTATCGTCCGCGCCAGGTCGCATCGGTCGATCTGACTTGCAGAAGCTGCACACCTCAGATGCGCGTCGAAGGTTATTCGATTTCATGCTCACACGTTCGCGCGCCTGACCGAGCACGGCTATTTCGCCTTTGCGAGATTTTCCGCTGCCACTAGGGAGGTTGTCTTCATGAAGATAGATCGCAACCGCGCAAACGATGAGAACGGCCCCAATGATGAGCCATCGCCGGCGACGCAAACCGTTTATCACAGGTGAGTTTGCTGGATTGGCGCTCGTTTTGGGCCTGGATTCGCGCGAAGGCGGCTCAAGCAGCGCCTGTTGGCCGCCAGGATCAGATTTGTTTGAGCGTGCTGGTACAAAATCCGTCTGACGCATGTGCAGATAGTACGGCGCCGGGCGAATTGGCCGCTACTGCGCGGGAGTGGGATTTTCAGCTACGGCGGAAGAGGTGATTCAACCTCCCGCATTCGAGAGAGCTGAAATTGCAGGCTCCGTCCTACAGATGCTGCAGCCTCACGGTGCTCTTAATGATTAGGTGTGGTGACTGGGTTTAGTGGCGGAGGCGCAAACACCACGCCCGGAGCGCCGCGCGATTGTATGATCCGCGCCACAGGCTGCCAGCGAGACCGAGAATGCGAATTGGTGTCTTTATTTGCGGTCCCATTGCGTGAAAAGTTTCAGTTACAAATCTCTCGGTTTTCACCAAAACCGCGTCGCCGGCTTCCTAGGCTGATTCGCAAACTCACAGCCTC
>DATASP010000091.1:0-5439 GCA_036269155.1 Candidatus Udaeobacter sp. | reverse complement strand
TCGCTCCAATGGGCCGAGCGTTCCCTGACCGGTCACGCCCCGCTCCAATTGCCCTTGCACTTCCTGCGTCGTGCGTTGTTCCAGCGGGTCCGCGCAGCCGACCACGGCGAGGCACGCGATGACGAGCGCAAGTGAAAGGGGCTTCATCTGCTCATTGTAAGAACGAAGTGTTGCATTGCAACAACCCCAGATCGTTGAAGGGTTGAAGCGATGAAGGGATGAACCGCTGAATCCGTAGATTCTCGTTGCCGCTTCAACGTTTCAACGCTTTAACGTTTCAACGTCTGTGATCGATCCCGAACTTTTGCTGCAAGGCTATCGGCTCGGTGTTTTTCCGATGGCCATGGAGGATGACTCGATCGAGTGGTTTTCGCCAGATCCGCGTGCCATTCTGCCATTAGACGATTTTCATGTGCCGCACGCGTTGCGACGTGTGCTGCGCAAGAAAGTTTTTGAGACAAGTATTAACAACGCGTTTTCAGAAGTGATCGATGCCTGCGCGAAACGGCAAGATACGTGGATCAATCGCGAGATCATCAAGAGCTACACGCGTTTGCATGAGCTCGGTCGCGCGCATTCGGTCGAAGCTTGGAAGGAAGGTAAGCTGGCCGGTGGCCTTTACGGTGTCGCAGTTGGAGGCGCGTTTTTTGGGGAATCGATGTTTCATCGCGTGACCGATGCATCCAAGATTGCACTCGTGGCGCTGGTGGATCATTTGCGCGCTCACAAATTCGTGTTGTTGGACACGCAATGGCTCACGCCACACCTTCAACAGTTTGGCGGTATCGAAATTTCGCGGAACCATTATCTGCGCCTGTTGCGTAGAGCGGTCGAGCTGCCGCGAAAGTTTTTGTAGAGAGTTAGCTTCTAGTTACCTGTTTGCTTGGCCCGCGAGGCTTGGCGAAGACGGCTGGCTGGTTTCATAGTCATTCTGATCCCGCACTCGCGGGAGAAGAATCTCCGGCTCAATTCCTTCTTTCGACGCTGAAATGACAATCAGAGATGTTTCCAGCCTTCGCATAAAGCTACGGCCTGGCAGGCGCTTCGCTCAACATGACAGGCGGAGGCATGGGATGTTCGGCGAGCCGTCCCTACCAGATTGATAGTGCGGGAATCTCGCCGATAGTAAATGCGAAATGGTTGGTTGGATTTTAAAGAAGATTTTGGGGTCAAAGAATCAGCGCGAACTCAGGCGGCTTTCGCCGACGGTCCGCCGGATAAACGAGCTGGATGAGCAGTTCAAGAGCTTGTCCGACGAGGACTTGCGCGCCAAAACCGCCGATTGGAAGGCGGAGATTTCAGCGATTCCGAACCTGGAAGAGCAATGGAAAAAGCTGGGCGAAATTTTGCCGGAAGCGTTTGCCGTAGTGAAAAACGGCGCGCGCCGTCTCAAGGAGCGACAACAGAGTTTCACCGTGTGCGATCAGCCGATGGTCTGGGACATGGTCCACTTCGACGTGCAATTGCTTGGCGGAATCGTTCTGCACCGGGGACGAATCGCGGAGATGGCGACCGGCGAAGGCAAAACGCTGGTTGCGACCTTGCCGCTCTACTTGAACGCGCTCACTGGCCGCGGCGCGCATCTGGTGACGGTGAACGATTATTTGGCGCGACGCGACGCGGAATGGATGGGGCAACTCTACAACTTCCTCGGACTCACGGTTGGCTGCATTCAACACGATCAGGAACCGGATGTGCGTCGCGAGCAATACGCGATGGACATCACTTACGGCACAAACAGCGAGTTCGGGTTCGATTATTTGCGCGACAACGGCATGGCCACGACGCGCGAGCAACAAGTCCAGCGTGGCTATCACTACGCGATTGTCGATGAAGTTGATTCCATCCTGATCGATGAGGCGCGCACGCCGCTCATCATCAGCGGCCCGGCGACGATTTCGACGCATCAGTACGACAAATGGAAACCGCTCATTGAGCAGTTGGTTCGCAAGCAGAACATGCTTTGCAACCGGGTGGCCAGCGAAGCGGTTGAAAAATTTGAACAGAGTGATGTCGAGACCGGTGGCCGTCTCATGTTCAAGGTGAAGCTTGGTCAGCCGCGCAATAAGCAACTGCTGCGTATGATGGAAGATCCTGACAAGCGCCGCGCCATCGATAAAGCCGAGCTTTCATTTTACGGGGACACGCGCAAGGAAGAACTGTTCGCGCTCAAGGAGGAGCTCTTCTTCACAATCGACGAAAAATCGAACGAAGCCGATCTTTCGGAGCAAGGGCGCAGCTTCCTCAATCCGGATGACCCGAACGCATTCGTGTTGCCGGACTTGATCAACGAGTTCACCGAGATCGATCTGGACGAGACGATCTCGCCCGAAGAGAAGGACAAGAAAAAAGCAGAGCGCCAGCAGCATTGCGATGCGCAGGCCGAGCGCATCCACAACATCTCGCAGCTACTGAAGGCCTATTGCCTGTTTGAAAAGGATGTCCAGTACGTGATCGAGGATAACAAGGTTGTAATTGTCGATGAGTTCACCGGCCGCAAAATGCCAGGGCGACGCTGGAGTGATGGATTGCATCAGGCAGTGGAAGCGAAGGAAGGCGTGCAGATCGATCGCGAGACGCAAACGCTCGCGACGATCACGATCCAAAACTATTTCAGGCTTTATCAGAAGCTGGCAGGAATGACGGGGACGGCAGAAACGGAGGCTGCAGAGTTTCACGATATCTACAAGCTCGACGTGAATATGGTTCCGACGAACCGGCCGGTGCGGCGCACCGATCACAATGATCGCATCTACAAAACGCGGCGCGAAAAGTACAACGCGGTCATTAAAGAAATTAGAGATTCCCACGCCAAGAATCAGCCGGTTCTGGTAGGAACGGTCAGCGTGGAAGCCTCCGAGTTACTTAGTCGAATGTTGAAGCGTGAGAAGATTCCGCACAACGTGTTGAACGCGAAATTTCACATGCAGGAGGCTGAGATTGTAGCGCGCGCCGGCCAGCCGGGAACGGTCACGATTTCAACGAACATGGCCGGCCGCGGCACCGATATTAAGCTTGGGCCCGGCGTTATAGAGGCGGGTGGATTGATGGTGGTCGCGACGGAGCGGCACGAGGCGCGTCGAATCGATCGGCAGTTACGCGGGCGGTGCGCGCGCCAGGGTGATCCAGGCGCATCACGTTTTTATGTCAGCTTTGAAGATGACCTGATGCGCAACTTCGGAGCTGCCGATCGGATGACGAAAATCATGGAGCGCTTCGGCCTCGAGGAAGGACAGGAACTTGAGCACAGATGGCTGAATAAGTCGGTCGAGACGGCGCAAAAACGAGTAGAACAACGCAACTATCTCGTTCGAAAACGGACGCTCGATTTCGACGATGTGATGAATATGCAGCGAGAGGTGGTTTACACTTATCGCAACGAAGTCATCGACTCCGAAGAGCCGCGCAAGCTCATCTACGAAGTGATCGACGAAGCGGTGCCGACAAAAGTGAAGGAATATCTCGACGCCGATGAGCCGAATTACACCGGCTTCATCCATTGGGTGAACACGACTTTCCCGCTCGGTTTAACCAAAGAAAAAGCTGAGTTCGAAACGCGCAATGTCAATGAAAACGCGCAGTTCCTGGTTGAAAAGATCAAGAACGCTTACGAGCGCAAATCAGCCTACGAGGAGGCCACGGCGGTAAAAAGCCTGGAACGCTACATCATCCTCAACGCGATCGACCGTCTCTGGCAGGAACATCTTTACGCTATGGACGCGTTGCGCGAGGGCGTTTATCTCCGCGGCTACGCGCAAAAAGATCCGCTCATCGAGTACAAGACCGAGGCGTACGACATGTTCGTCGAATTAATGGCGAACATTAAAAATGAAGTCCTGAACAATCTGTTCCGGAGCACTTCGAACTTGCAGGCGTTCGAGAATTTTCTGGCCACGTTGCCGCAGTTCCTGCTGCGCGAGCACGCACCTGCTGCGCCAACAGCGGGCGCTCCATCGCGTGCCCGTCAGCCTCAGCCAGTCGGCGCAATGGCAGGTTTTGCCGCAGATGGCGACGGCGATGGAGCAGGGGAGGTTTCAATCGATCTTCCGGTTCGGCGCTCAATACCAAAGGTCGGCCGGAACGAACCGTGCCCCTGTGGCAGCGGAAAGAAATATAAGAACTGCTGCGGTAGAGTCGCCTAAATCGTAGGACGCGGTCGCGTCAGACTGTCATTCCGAGCGGAGTCGAGGAATCTCTGATTATTTCTTCCAGGTGACCCGCGAACCCATCATCAGAGATGTTTCGCTCCGCTCAACATGACAATGGAAGAACTGAAATCGCTAGATGCCCGGACGCGTGTCCCTACAACTCGTAGGTCGTGATCTCGAGGGCGTGGCCGTCAAGATCGCGGAAATAAATCGAGTGCGAAATTTCGTGATCTTGAAATTCAAATTTGATTCCGCGCTCTTCTAGTTCGCGTTGCGCGGCAAGAAAATTTTGCCGGTCTGCGCGGAACGCGAGATGAAGCATTCGAATGTCGCGGCGATCCGGCGGTTTTGTCGCGTGAGTTGCGGGGAATAATGCGATCCCGGTATTTCCCTTGCCAATAAAAGTCGGAATGCCATCCCACGCGCCTTCATGAAGTCGCTCGAAACCGAGGACTTCGACGTACCATTTGGCTGATCGCTCGATGTCGCGAACGCCCATCGCGACGTGATCAATTCCTTCAAGTTGCATCACATTTATCCGATTTGTATTTCGTCAGGGACCTGATTCTTGAACTCATCACGATTCAATGAGTCGACGTGTAACAGACCCATTCGTGGCGGTGTTAAAAAGACCGCCGCGCAAAGAAACACAAATACTGCTGCAGCACCGGTCCACTCCCAAAAACCGAGGTGCCAGAAGACGGAATGGCGCAGCGCGCTGCGAATCGGTATCGCCCAGGAGAGTTTCAGGCGTGTAAGAAGCAGCAAAGATTCGCTAAAGAAAATCCCAATCAGCGGCAACAACGTCACTGACGACCAGACCCAAAACAATCGCGGCGCAAATACACTGCGACCTTTCAATGCGCACCAGCAACAGCACAACATTCCGATTGCCAGAAACCCGGCGGCGGAGCGGCCAAGAAGTTCATGCAGGCGCCGAACTCCCAAGACCTCGTGCATGTGCTGCGGGACCACAAAGCAGGCGCAAATCAGTGTGATGATTCCTGCTGCGAAAGCCCCGGCGCCCATTCTTGCCACCCGCGGCGCGATTACTTTCAAATGCCGCTGCAAATATCCGGCGAACGGCAGCATCAACAATCCTGTCAACACCAGACCACTGGCAGCCAGCCAGTAATGGTTTGGATTATCACGCGGCGAAAGCAAGTTGGAGATGACTCGGTATCGCCAGTCGTAATTATGCGGGAACATCCACGCGCTCACACTCAGTGTTCCGAAAAAGGAAATGAAAATCAGTGCCAGTAAAGCGGCGAGAGTTGATCTCCGATAAAGC
>DATASP010000090.1:0-5847 GCA_036269155.1 Candidatus Udaeobacter sp. | reverse complement strand
GAAACTTCTTCTCTCCGCTGTCGTGTCTTTTGGAGCGATCCTTCTCGGCGGTCGCACCATCATGTTTTTCTCTGGTCTGGCGAGATCCATCACCTTCACCGTTACCGGTGAAGGCGTCGCCGTCTTTTGTTCTCGTGCTGTCGTCCTGCATCGTCGTGACTCTTCTCTAGTAAAAGAAACGTCCGTCGAAGCAGAGGTGGCCTCGTTCCGGCGACATTTGGCAGTGTTTGTCACAAATAACAGCCGTACAATCCAAGTCCGTGCCGATCGAGCGCAGTGGGAGAAATTGCGCGAAAACGATCGTGTCAAACTAACGTATCGCGCAGGCAAGTATACGGGAACCGCTTGGTACGCCGAGATTCAGTGAGACACCGAGCTCATGTAAACTCCGTTGACGCGCCGCCCCGGGCGATCTGCTGGCTAAGAACCCAAGAAATGAGGCCGCAGACATTGCGGCGAACGTTTCAGTCAGTATGAGGCGGCTGGCGAAATTCTACTCTCCTGATCATCTTCGATATCCACAGTGAGAGTGCCTCGGATCATCCGGTTGGTTCTATTTGCGGGCCTGTTCCTATTTTCAGCTGCAGTCCCGGGTGTCAGGGGCGATGAGCTTACAGGTCCGCCTCCACCATTACCATTGGCGATTGGTGAGCATATCGCCACCGATATTGTTGATCTGATCTTTCTGTTCGATCGCGTGGCGAGCGATCCGCCGAGGGCGATCACGCCAAATTATGTTTCACGCGTATCGGAGCCATCCTCCGCGCTCTACCGGGATTATCTTGAGTATCGGCAAGGTAAAATTGACCGGTTTGAGTTGGCCAACCGGCTGCCACACGTCGCGATGATGGGCGATAGTCTTACGCAAAATTTTCACTTTTCTTCGTTAGCGAGCTCCTTTTGGCGGGCAAGAACGCAATGGCGCAAGAACTGGTTCCTCGATACTGATCCCAATCCGGAGAGCGTTTTCAGCGTATATGAACGACTGGAACGCTTCACACCGCTCGTGGCGGCAGAGTACAACGGAGCCGGAGCGTTAGTCGCGCCACCACAGTCACAGGAAGGCCTGCGCAAAAGACTTGTCCGCGCTCGCAATCTTCCCGGCCAGGTTCGTCAAGTTCTGCGCCGAAAAAGATTTCCAGACTTAATTATGATTTGGATAGGGCATAACAATCTTGACTGGGTACACGGCCTTGCCGAGGAAGGGCGCAGGCATCCAGAAAAGCGCCTGCAAACGATAGCCACGCTATTCCGAGTGGACTACACAAAATCGCTGCAGGGTCTGATCGACCGCGCAAAAATGGAGAACCACAAAGTGGCTATCGTGGTGTTCGGTCTGGCGAACATTGATGCGTATCTGAAGGCAAGACGGCAGGCCGCAATCCTGCATGCAGAGAATCCGAAACTCTATCCGCATTTTAACAGTGGGTACCGTAGTTTCGAATCTTTGAAACCGCCGTATCAAAAAAATACAGCCCGGCTCAGCTTGATGCTGGATGCCGAAATGCGCGCAATGGTCGCCTATCTAAATCGCGAGCCAAATAATAGCGGTCATGTTCGTATCGAGTATTCCAATGCGTTAACAAAAATCGATCTCAGTCACTTGGAATTGCTTAATCCCGTGGATGCGTGGCATCCCTCGGTCGAAGGGCACAAGGTTCTGGCCCAAGCCGCGTTCAACGCGTTACGTCCAAGTCTCGTATTCCTAAGAATAGGCACAAAACCAACGATAAAACCCAGCCTGCAAGTCAGCAATTATCAAGCGCGTCAATAACCTTCCGGCGCCTCACGTTGCTGGAGACGGTACTCTCTGCGTCGCGGATCTGCATCCTACGCTCACCGCTTCGCGGAGAGTTGCGAATTCGTGCTCACGATCCGTTCATAAAATCGTAGCGCCTCAATATCGCTGCCGAGCTCGCGCAGCGGGTAAAGGCCTTTCGCAGCGCCGCCACCGGGATCGCGTATGAGATAGTCGAAACCATCCTTGCCAGCAATCACCACAAAATGCGTAATTCCGCCGGCGAGCCGCACGCGGACAATGACGGGATTTCCCCGGGAGATATTCGAATCGATCAGCTGATATGAGGGCAAGTCTTCGTACACGTGCCGGACGCGGTCGGGCGCGAACCACGCCGCGCGGTCCCAATAAAGCCAGCCGTTCTCAGTATAACCGTCTGCGGAGGTCAAGAACCAGTTTAACTGCTGCGGATCAATCTCAATGCCATAAAACCTAAACACCATCGCTGCGGCGGCGACGGCGCAGCCCTCGCCGCCGAGTGTGCCATTGGCTTCGACTCCACCCAGCGCATCGTCGCCCCATTTTTCATCGGATTGGCGGAAGGAAGGAACCGCCAGCTCGACCCGCTGAAAGAAATAACGTCCGCCACGCGGCGAGAGTTTTCGTTTCCACGTCCAGTCGATGTGCACGGCCAGCACAGCGGCGAACAAAACAAGAACGAGAATGACAAATGGCAACCAGCGCTTCAAAACACCAAACTGTAGAGGCGGCTGTATCAGCCGCAAATTTTAGGGAGTGCATATCGTCCATGAAATGATCGTTTGTGTTTTGCCTGATCCGAACGATAGTCCGGCCTTATTGGATTACTCTGTTAACTTCACTGCGCGGTAGATCGTCAGGTGAGCGTCGCTCATTGGTGGTTTGAAACCCGATTCCCGGGAACGGCTCTGTAGGTCGGTAGTTTTTCCAAATTCAAAACACAATGAAACTGTACGTAGGTAATCTCTCTTTTGAGAGCACCGAGAACGATCTTCAGGATCTGTTCGAACAACACGGCACCGTCAACGAAGTCCATCTGATGATGGACCGCTTCACGGGCAAATCGCGCGGCTTTGCATTCGTCACGATGAATGACAACGCACAAGCCAACGCTGCGATGAGTGCGCTCAACGGGCACGACCTTAACGGCCGCCCGTTAACTGTTAACGAAGCTCGCCCACGCGAAGAGCGTCCGCGCCCTTACGGCGGCGGCGGCGGAAAGCGTTCGTTCGCGGGCAACCGCCGCTAGAGCGCAAAGCCGATAGTTGATAGCTGATAGCTAAGAGCGGCCGGAATTCCGTCCGCAATTAGCGATCAGCAGTCAGAAATCAGCGATAGAAATAAATATTGATGGATTCAGAGAAAGCGATCAGCATTGAGGGCACGATCATGTCGGTCCTTCCCGGAACCATGTTTCGCGTTGCGCTTGCGAACGATCACCTGGTGCTCGCGCACATCTCCGGGAAGATGCGCAAGAGATTTATTCGTCTCACAATTGGCGATCGAGTAAGAATGGAGATGTCGCCGTATGACACCGCTAAAGCGCGCATCGTGTATAGACTCTGATATGGCAAGGCGATTCTTTTTCGATCCGCCCCGGCGGCAGAAAATAAAAGCTGGTTCGAACATCAAAAGCCTGCTCGTGCGTTGTCCTTCCACGTCAAAGCTGACCGATACCGGAAGAACAATCGAAGAAAAATGCTGGGCAACAACCAAACTCAAAAAACAAAAGCTCACCTGTGAACACTGCGGCGGCGTACATACCTGGGAAAAACAGGACGTTATTCTCGGTCGATATCAGTAAGCCCGTGGGCCCACCCAAATCGGTGCCTTGATTTTCCGTATTCCCGTCAGCCGCATCAATTGGACGACGAGTTCGTTCTTGATCGGCACGTTTGTTCTCACACTCACCGCAGTGCCGCTTTACCTGTGGTATTTCGGTGTTGATTGGTTCCACGTCGTCGTGTTCGCAGCATCGCTGGCCGCGACCGGCTTCAGCATCACGCTCGGTTACCACCGGCTGTTTACGCACGCAACTTTCAGGGCAAAACTGCCGGTGCGCCTGTTCACACTCCTCTTCGGCGCTGGTGCATTCGAGAATTCTGTCCTGATGTGGGCAAGCGAGCATCGACGCCACCATAAACATGTCGATCACGACGACGATCCGTACGACATCAGCAAAGGTTTTTTCCACGCCCACATTGGATGGCTGTTGTTTAAGCTACAGCCACAACCACCGTTCGATAACGTTGCCGATCTTAAGAAAGATCCCCTGGTGATGTGGCAACATAGGCATATTCATCTGCTCGCCGTCATGATCAGCTTCGGCCTTCCAACACTGGCTGGCTTTGCGTGGGATGGGTGGGTCGGAGCACTCGGTGGTTTTCTAATTGGAGGCGTCGCAAAGGTTGTCGTGCTCCAACATGGTACATTCCTGATTAACTCGGCCTGCCATACCTTCGGGCGTCAGCCGTATTCGACGAGGTGCAGTGCACGCGACTCGTTTTTTATGGCGCTGTTTACGTGTGGCGAGGGCTATCACAATTACCATCACGAATTTCAGCACGACTATCGTAACGGCGTGAAGCCGTGGCAATGGGATCCGACGAAATGGTTGATATGGACCTTATCGAAAGTGGGGTTGACGAAGGCTCTGCGCCGGGTGCCGGAAGAAGCAATCTACTCCGCGCAAGCGCGCGTCCGCGATTTGCGAAGGGCCAGGAGTCACGCAGAACCTTACGGGCTGATGAGCAGCGCTAAAGAAAGCGCCGAGATCTGATCAAAAGACAAGTTGCGTCATCGCGCTGATGATGCTGATTTCGCCGTGATGACAAAGGGCCGAGAACTCCGCCTCGCCTCGCGCATGGCGCGTCTCGGCACTGAGACCGCCTTCGAAGTGTTAGTGAAAGCGAAGGCGCTTCAGGCGCAGGGCCGCGATATTGTTCATCTCGAAATCGGGGAACCAGATTTCGATACTCCGCGCAACATCATCGACGCTGCGGTCGATGCGTTGCACAAGGGCTTCACGCATTACGGACCATCGGCAGGGTTGATGGAGCTGCGCGAGGTGATCGCGCAATATGTGAGCGAAACGCGCCGAGTAAACGTTGCGCCCGACGAAGTGGTCGTAGTCCCCGGCGGTAAGCCGATCATCTTTTTTTCCATCCTGGCGCTCGCCGAACAAGGCGATGAAGTCATTTACCCGAACCCGGGATTCCCGATTTACGAGTCAATGATCAATTACGTCGGCGCGAAGGCGGTGCCGATCCGGTTGCGAGAGGAGCTGGATTTCAGGCTCGATATCGATGAACTCGCCGCTCTGATCAATGATCGGACGAAATTGATCATTCTGAATTCGCCGCAGAACCCAACTGGTGGCGTGCTGGAGAAGATCGATATCGATCGGATCGCTCAATCGATCGGCGATCGCAATATCCTGGTGTTGAGCGACGAGATCTACAGCCGTCTGATTTTCGAAGGTGAGCATCATTCCATCATGTCGATCGACGGAATGAAGGAGCGCACTATTTTGCTCGACGGTTTCTCGAAGACTTACGCCATGACAGGCTGGCGAATGGGTTATGGCGTGATGCGCACCGACCTGGCGACGCATATCGCGCGATTGATGACCAACTCGAGCTCGTGCACTGCAAGCTTTAGCCAAATTGCGGGCATCGAGGCGTTGCGCGGGTCGCAGAAGTCAGTGGACGCGATGCGCGCCGAGTTCAAGAAGCGACGCGACGTGATGGTCGCGGGTCTGAACAAAATTAAAGGATTCTCTTGTCGGCTGCCTCACGGCGCGTTCTACGTTTTCCCGAATATCAGAGCGACCGGTTGGCGCTCGAAAAAACTGGCCGACGCACTGCTCGATGACGCCGGTGTCGCCGGGTTGTCCGGAACGGCGTTTGGCGAGTTCGGCGAAGGCTATTTGCGATTCAGCGTCGCCAATTCAATCGAGAACATCGAAAAAGCACTCGACCGCGTCGACGGCTGGGCAAAGAAGAATCTGTAGGGCGACCGCTTCGGTTGCCGGATTTAGCAGGCGATGCGCCTGCCCTACAATAGAAAAC
>DATASP010000089.1:0-5461 GCA_036269155.1 Candidatus Udaeobacter sp. | reverse complement strand
CGACCAAAGGCATCCCCGAGCGCGACCGGATCGTGATGGCTGGCTGGGTCGTGGTCGCTACAGATTACTCCTTCGCAGAGAAGGGTGGCCCGCATCCGTACCTGATTGGCGAAGGCGAAGCGCGCGCGACGCTCGATTCGGTTCGTGCCGCGCGGCAGATATCCGAGCTTACGCTCGACAAACGCGTAGTGGTGTGGGGTTACTCGCAGGGAGGGCACGCAGCTCTTTGGACCGGCATTGTCGGACCGCGCTACGCGCCAGACTTAGAAATCCTCGGCGTCGTCGCGATCGCGCCGGCCGCGAACGTTAAGAACATTCTCGCGATGAACGTCGCGATGGACAAACTGTTTGGACCGTATCTCGCGCTGTCGTACAGCCGGTTCTACCCTGACATCACATTCGAGCAAGCGCTTCGGCCCGAGGCGCTCGATGCTGCGCGTCAGATGATAAACTTATGCGACTTCGTTCCGCCCGAGGATTCGGAGCGCTTCCAGGCCCTGGCGGCGACGTTCGACGGTCCGGCATTGGCGACGAGTTCGAACAAAGCGCTTCAAGCTCGGCTTGAGCAGAACACGGCGGACGGTCTGATGGAGGCTCCCGTTGTAATCGCGCAAGGCCTCTCAGACATCGTCGTGCCGCCGGCTGCCACGGACGCGTATGTCGAAGAGCGCTGCTCTGCTGGTCAACGACTAGAGTATTGGACATTCGCGGGGCGCGACCACCTCACGATCATACAGCCCGGTATCCCGCTCAGGGAGCTGCTCATCAGGTGGACGACTGCGCGCTTTGCAAAAGAACCGCAAGCGGCTGGCTGCGTCCGCAAATCTTTCTGATTGTCGCATGGGCTCGAAAGGGCCAGGCTGTTTTGCTCAATCTATAGCCAGTTAATTTATCGGACAGCTGTCGACGGCCAGTATGAACTGGTAGCGGGTGAGAAAGGGTGGCTTTGAAAGGATGAACCGTTTCCCGCGCCACGCTGCTTCAGTTGTTTAACCGCCGATGCTAGTTTTGCCAAACCCTGTTCAATTTGCGCTTGCGGCCAGGCCGCAAATCCAAAGACGAATGCCGGATCCAACTGAGCCTTGATGCAGAAGAAAGAAAGAGGCCGGGGCCAAACGCCGGTTTGCTCACGAGCACGCATGAATAACGGTAAATCTTCCCTGCGCCGCAGCCAGGCGATGAAGTGCAACCCGGCCGGCGTTATTTCCAGATCGAAATAATCGCCCAGCCATTTTTGGAATTGTTCGATAAAGAATACGCGCCGCTGGGCATAGACTTCGCGGACCCGTTTCACATGACTGAGGAAAAATCCTTCGGTGATGAAACGCGCCAGGGTAGCTTGATCAATCGCCGGGGAGTGCTGGTCCATGACCGCGCGCACCTTGACGAGGGTGTCGACAAGTTGTGGCGGTGCGACCAGAAAACCCAGGCGCAGCGATGGGTAAAGGATCTTGCTCATCGTGCCGGCATAAATCACCCGGCCGGCATTGTCCAAACCTTGAAGACATGGCAGCGGCGGCCCATCGAAACGAAACTCGGAATCATAATCATCCTCCAGGATGTAGCCGTCGCGCAACTCCGCGAACTCAATGAGAGCTTTCCGCCGCTTCAGGCTCATCGTCACACCCAAGGGAAACTGATGCGACGGTGTGACGAGAATGAGTCTGGGAGAATTTTGCCGTGAGCACTTCCCGATTACCAGTCCCTCACGATCGATCGGGCGCGGGACGATTTTGGCCCCGACAAAAGCCAAAACATTACGTGCCTGAAGGAAGACGGGATCTTCGATCCATCCCACTTCACCCTGATTGATTAACGCCAGTGCGCACGCCAGCATCGCCTGTTGCATGCCGCCTACGACTACGACTTGGTCGTGATGACAATTGGCACCGCGGAAGTCGCACAAGTAAGCGGCTATTGCCTTCCGTAGTTCGATATCGCCACGGCTCGAGGCATAACGCAACAGGTGCGCTCCCTTTTTCGCCAAAACCTGCTCGCGCAAACGCTCCCAAACAGCAATCGGGAATTCATCCACGGCTGGCAACCCGGCGATGAGCGTGACAGATGGCGGGCCGCCAATACCGACATCCAGTTGTTGGCCGCTGCGAAAATCGGTCATTCTTGTGACTCGTCGAGCCACACGCGGGGAATGCTCGGTGCGCGGGGTCGTCGCCAGCCTTGCAGCTTTCAGGAAAGTCGCCGGCAAATGATCGGCGACAAAGATACCAGACCGTTTCCGGACTTGAAGATATCCCTCTGCAAGCAGCTTTGAGAACGCCTGGTTTACGGTCGGTCTCGAAATCCCGAGAGTTGCAGCGAGAACTCGTGAGGAAGGCACACGGGAAGAGCTTGAATCAAAGCTTCCACTCTCGAGTTCTTCTCGTATTTGACGATACAGTTGTTGATGAAGTGGCTCGGACGACGCGCGATCCAGTTCGCACCATTTCGAAAGACATGATTGAACGACGTCGGCGCTGCCTTTCTCAAGTAGCTTGGCTGGCGAACGCGCCTCGCGTTGACGAACTTTTTCTTTGCTTAGGTGGAACGCGACCGCAGCCTGCTCGCGGTGGCGAGGGCGCGATGGCAAAGCACGCGCGGCTCCGCCTAATATCGGCGCCGATGGAGACGGCTCGCCCTCGAGCCGCGGCACTCCAATCCTTGCTTAGAACCATCGAGCTCGGAGAGCTCGATCCACCTTAGTCGTCATTTGTACACCGTCTTCGGCTCGGGACTGGCGAGGATTTTTTGAAAACGCGGATCGTTCCGCAGCGGATCCCATTCCCAGCGCGTCCGCAGATCTGAGAGCGTAACGCTCGCGTCGTCGTAATCGACGGCGAATGGCGTGATGAGCAGGCGCTCAATGCGGTTGATCGCTTCGTCCGTCAATCCTACCCGGGCGCAAATCAACGCGTAAAAGGCTTCCACAACCGCGCCCTCGATGATGTCGTGTTTGATGGGGATCAGCTCCATCGCTCGTTTTCCTTCGCGCAGCGCGTCATCTTTTCGTCCCAGGAACGCATAAAGCAATCCGAGCTGCGCGCGACGCGTCCCGCTCTGTGGACTGTCCGCTACAAGTTTCTCAATCGCCGGCCGCGCACCCTCGAACTCTGCCTGTGCTTTCACCGTGTCGCCCCGCACGAGGTCGACACACGATTGCAAATAGCTTTTCGGCAATGGAACTCCCGTCTGCGAGGTGATGGTGTCGAGCGGCGAGTTCGCCAGGGCTTTCTCCGCGGCATCCGTATCCCGATCCATCAAGCTCACATCCCAGCGGGCGAACGTAACCACGCCATCGGGATCGAGATTGGGAGGAAGCGATTTCAGGGCGGCTTTAATTGGTGCTGTGCTGCCTTTCCAGAAAAACTCAACGTAAGCGCGCTGTATTTTCACATTGAAAGAATCGGGAAAAAGCGCGAGCACACGATCCATGCGCTCGACCGCCGTGCGCCAATCACGCAGACCAAAGTAGGTCTGCGAAGCGTCGTACAGAGTAATCGAATTACGCGGGTCGATCTCTTCGGCGCGTCGATACGCAGCAAGCGCGTCCGTAAAATGGCCGGCGCGCCTTCGAACTGCGGCGGTGTAGAGGCCCACGTCACCGTCGTTGGGAAGCGCCTCGGTCGCGAGCGCCAGTTCTCGCAGCGCCGCGTCGTAATCGCCTTCGACATAGTAATGGTAAAGACCCAATGCGAGGTGCCCTTCGCCAAGGTTCGGCTGGAGTCGCAGCGATTCCAACGCTTCGACCTGCGCCTTTTGCTTCCACGCCTCAATCGGTTCGTAAAAGTGGTATACGAGGCTGGCCGTCGCCGAGAGTCGCGCGTGAGCAAGAGCGAATTTTGGATCGAGTTTCACTGCTTGATCAAAAAGGTTTATCGCTGACTTGAAATCCTGCAGCAGATTATCAGGCCGCGTCTGGTACTCGCGGCCGCGCAGATAGAGCACGTACGCGTCGGCATTTGTTGTCGGTTTCGTTTCGACCCGCGCTTTTTCCTGTGGTGAAAGCGTGGCCTGCAGTGAGTCAGCGATACTTTTCGCAACTTCGGCTTCTACTCCGAAAATATCGGTCAACTGACGATCGTAACTTTGCGCCCACAGATGCGCATCGTCGTCGGCCCGGATCAGCTGCACGTTAATGTGCACGCGATCGCCTGCTTTCTGCACGCTGCCTTCCAGCACGTTGGTCACGCGCAACTGTTTTGCGATCTCGGGCAGATTTTCAGGCGCGCTGCTGTAGCGGGCGGTGGAAGTGCGTGAGATCACGCGGAGTCCACTGATCCTCGACAGCGTGGTGATGATCTCATCCTGAATACCCTGCGCAAAAAATGCGTTCTCCTTGTCTGAGCTGAGATTCTCGAACGGCAGCACAGCAACTGATTTGTCCATGCTTGCCGGTGCTGTTGGCGCGTTCTGTTTTGGCAGCTCGCCGGTTTTCGCTTTTCGCGTTCGCGCAAATTGAATTGCGAGCAAGGCCGCTAGAAGTACAACAGCAGCGATCGCAATCCAGCCTATTCGGCCACGATGCTTCTGAAAAATTTGGAACCGCTTTGGCACATGCGGATTCCCGATTCCATCGCCGTAGAAATTCACCACGTCGATACGAGCGCCGTGTTTGACCTCACATTCGCCAAGGTCGTGAAGAAACGATCGCCAGCGCGGATACTGAGCGAGATCATCGGCAACGCGTTTGGAGAGAAGAATGTGACCGGTATCGCCGCAGTCCATCACACGTTGGGCCATGTTTATTCCTGCGCCTGCGATATTCGCTTGCTCGTTCAAATCAGTGATCTCGTTCACAGGACCGCTGTGAACACCCATTCGCACGCATAGCTCAGGATGGTTTTTCAGTTCCCTGGCGATCTCGAGCGCGCACCGGACCGGCGCTTCTGGCGTAGTTCTGAACACCAGGGCTCCACCATCACCTGTTGGCAACCGCAACAGCTTGCCTTCCGCTTCGGCCGCGCGGAACTGCTCTGTGCCGCGCACAATTCGCTTTAACGTATCAAGCTGCTGGCTCTGCTGAGTGATGAGCAACCGCGAGTAGCCGACGATATCGATGAACAAAATATGCCCAATCTCAAACTTCACTTCTGAGGCAGTATCGGTGGACATATCTGTTGTGATGACGGCGGGAACGTTAGCGCAACGCGCGTCTGATGCACGAGCAGGAATCCGCCATTCTTAGCAGCGGAATTTTGGGGAGCGCGTGCGCCCTCGCGCGCTGGTGAGCGCGCCTCGCGTTCACCAACTTTCCTGGCCGTTCCTTCGCGTCCGTTGCAGCGGTTGCGCTTTCGATCCCGATCTCGCAGACTGTAGAGGCGGCTGTGTCAGCCGCGAATCTCGCAGACTTCACAGACAACATGAACATCGAAACTCTCCATATCGGCATGAAGGTGCGCCATCCGCAATACGGCGTCGGGGTGGTGAAATCGCTGACCGAACAAACCGCTGAGATCGCGTTTGA
>DATASP010000088.1:0-3878 GCA_036269155.1 Candidatus Udaeobacter sp. | reverse complement strand
AGCGCGTAATCAAAACGTAACTTGTCCCCTGCTCTTTCTTTCTCTCTTTTGATTTCAACTGAGAAATAGTAGCACCTCGAAGCTGGGACATTACACCTCGTGCTTTCTCTTCTGACGCAACCAACGCGTCGAGATTTCCCTTGTTCCATCCAGAGACCGCATCATCCGGCTCAACAAAGTGCGTTTTCTGCAAATACAGCAGTAGCCCTTCGTCCCTTGCCGAGACGACTTCGTAACGCCAGCGATGTGTCGCCGCTTCACGACGAACCTCGCGTCCAAAAATAGCAAGCGCGTTGCGATGGTTCCGATACCCTGAGATGACCTTGGAAATCGTGTAACCGCCGGTGAACAGGATTGAAAGGACTAGCGCGGCTGCGGCCCAGCGATAAATGCGCGTCGCATTTTCTGTAGCCACCGGCCTATGGCCGGTCAAGCCTACTTCGTCGCTCGTTGAAGAACGGCTCGCAGAGCCGTGGCTACAGGCCAGGATTCCGGCAATTTGCGCCGCCAATAACAAACACAGCGGCGGTATAATTGGAAAAATTCGATCGACGCGTTTGGAGGGAATCAATGACATCAAGATTAGGCCACCCACGCTCCAGCAAAGCAGCCACAAAGTGTCGGGAGACATTTCACGGATAACTGAACGCAGTCGCCATTTTCGCGAATGAAGATCGACGAGCGCGATGCCAATGATGAGCACGCTCCAGGGAGCAAATTTGTGCAGCAGGTGCGGCAAATAAAAATAGAGCGGTTGCGGCCGATGAATTGTTTCGCCAAAACGCGCAATAAATTCGCGCATTACAACTTCATCAAAGAAGCCGGGCTGGAAAAGGATGCCGCCAGTCACCCATAACAAAAAGACCGCCAGAGATGCAACCCATGGCCACCAGCCGGGCCAGGCGTTCTGTAGCAATGGCACCTTATGCGCTCTGCCGGAGTCACCGACCCCGGCTACAACAGCGTGTCGCCTGCGTCTCCATTCAAACAACACGATGCCCGGCAGTAGAAATGCATAGACAATCGGGCCCTTGATCAGCATTGCGATCGTGAGCAATGCAAAAACGTAAATTTGGTCTCGCAGTCTCCACTCGGTTCCCTCTCGGATTTTTTGCCAAATCAACAGGCCGCTAAGAAAAATTATGAGCGCGAGTGGCATGTCGGTGCGCACGAGTGTTGCCAAACGCGGACTTAGCAGGTTCAATCCAAATGCACCGAGCGCGGTGAGACCGGCAATTGGTCCGTAAGCGGAGCTGGCAGCGCGAAACAAGAAAATCGCAAGGGTGATCGCAGCGAAAAGTGATGGCAATCGCCACGACAGCTCCCATGATTGGGTCAATCCGAAAAGACCTGCTGAGACCCATCCCACGAGCGGCGGTTTGGTTGCCACGTGTTCGTGCGGAGTCTGCTGATAAAGCCACCGGCCTTCGTTGATCATCTGAAAGGACGTGAACGCCTGTTTCGCCTGGTCGTAGTCATCGAGCTGCCAGGGTAAATTGCCGATTAGAAACAAGAGAAAACCTACGGCAATAGTGACCCAAACCGTGCGCTGGTCTTCGAGCACGCTTGTTGTCATGTCGAGCGAAGTCGCCTACCAAGCCGTAGCTTTATGCGAAGAGCTGGAGACATCTCGAATTGTTAGCGTCCAGAGATTCCTCGACTGCGCTGGGCTCCGCTCGGAATGACACTCATCCTGTCTCACTCGCGCCAGAGAATTGCACGCACCGGCGCCCCATCGCCACCACCGATTTTTAGAGGCAGCGCCGCGAAGTTGTAAATACCGGCGGCGACGTCGGTCAGATCGAGCGATTCAACGATGGCGATACCGGCATCGGCCAGCGCGTGATGGTTCTGCAACGATTTCGAATCGATCTCATCCATTGATGGTAAGTCTAATCCCAGCAGCCTTACTCCATTTTTCTGCAGCCACGCCGGAACATCCGCTGCGATCACGGGAATTTGATCTGGAAAAACCGTGGAGTCGCTCCATCGACCGGTCTTTACGAGAAGCCGCGACGTCGCCGCGATGTCTTCGGCATGCGGCTTAAGTTCTTCGGCGGTGATCAGGTGTTTCTGCCTGGATCGCGCAAAACTCTGCGCGAGATCGACCACGGTTGCGCGACCAACATAAATGTCGAGCGGCGCTTTCTCGATCGAATCACCCTTTGGATCAAAGTGGAACCGCGCATCGGCATGCGTGCCGTTGTGCACGCTCATCGTGATCGCGCCGAGGTTCACGCTCGCGCCTTTCGCTATTTCGTTGGTCGCCCGAAAACGAAACGGCTCGTCACCGGGCCATTCTGCCAGATCGTGCGAAAGCATTCGCGAAATATCCCAGATCTTCATTGCGCGATCAGTTGAATCCTTTTGGCATCGATTTTCCAATCTCTTCCACAATTGCTTGCGCCGCTTTTTCGCTGGCTCCGCCTGTGCCTACTTTGCCAACGATCGCATCAAATTCGGAAATCATTCGCTCGCGTGCGCGTGAATCTTCCATTAACAGCTGCACGGCCTTGGCGATGGCACCTGGTTTTGCGCGGTGCTGAATAAATTCCGGAACCACTTCTTTGCCTGCGAGCAAATTAGGCATCCCAAGATACTTGACGTTCACCACCAGACGCGCTGCGAGGTAAGTGGGCATAGCCACCTTGTAAATCAGCACAAAAGGCATCCGAAAATAGGCAGCTTCCAGCGTGGCGCTTCCAGAGGCAACGATCCCGGCGAAAGCTCGTTGCATGAGCGCTGCTGTTTCGCCGATTTTGATTTGATTGACTTTGGAATTTTGTGACGCTTCACTGCTCGCGCTCCCCTCTTCTCTCAACAAGGGGCGAGGCGTCGTTGTCATACCTCCTATCGCCGACATGCGTTGCAATTCGTTAGATGCTTGCCGCCTTTCCTCTCCTTTCGGCGAAGAGAGAAGATGAAGGTGAGGGTTCAGCATCTGACTCATCTCACGCGCGAGCTCGTCGGATGCCGCGGCGACTTCAAAGCGCAAAGCAGGGGTGGATTGCAACAGCAGGCGCACTGTGTCGATTATTACCGGAAAAATCTTCCGTACTTCACGCAGGCGACTGCCCGGGAAAAGCCCAATTAGGTTTGGGTCGCGCTCACCAGCGAGCTTGTTAGCCTGCAATTTTTCAATCATCGGATGGCCGACGAATACCGCACGCAGTCCTGATTCATTATACAGATCGGCCTCAAATGGAAAAATGCAGAGCACCAGATCGATGCAGCGCGCCATCCTTTTGATCCGGCCACGATTCCAAGCCCATACCTGCGGACTGATGTAATAGATTATCTTTTGGCCCGGAAGCTTTCGGGGTTGTTTTCGCAATGCGCGGGCCAGCCGCAGATTGAAGCCAGGGTAATCGATCAACACGACTGCATCAGGCTTGCTCTCCAGAATTTCTTTGATCGTTTCGCGAAACTGCTCTCGAAAATAACCATACTTCCTGAGCACTTCCCACAAACCAAGGACGGCGGCGTCGCCGAGCCAGTTTTTGAATTGGTTGCCGGCAATTTCCTGCATCTGCGGGCCGCCCCGGCCAATGAACCTCAGCCCGGGATCCAAATCACGCAGGGAGCGCATCAACGCGGCCCCGTGATTGTCAGCGCTCACCTCGCCGGCAACAAAATAGATGGTCATGCTTCTGTAGCGGCAGCCGTGTCGGCTGCAAAGTCGCATGCCATGCAGGCGGCACGCCTGCCTCTACAGTAAGATCTGCGATACGGGATCGTCCTACGCACTCGACGCGATTTGCTTCGTAATTTTGACTGCCAACTCAAGAGCCGCAGCTGCCTGAGAACCGGAAACGCGCGGCTGGCGTCCCGTTCTCGCACATTCGATGAACGAACCAAGCTGAAGTTTCAGCGGTTCT
>DATASP010000087.1:0-2583 GCA_036269155.1 Candidatus Udaeobacter sp. | reverse complement strand
ACGCGCTCGAGAATTTGCGATCGAGTGTCGGCAGCGATTTTGAAGTTGTCGATCTAAGCATCGATCCGAACGAAACGTCGGCGGCGGCAGCAGAAAAGAAGGCTCTCTACTTGCGACGGTACGGGAGATCGGGATCGGCGGAGGGTTGGCATTGCATGGTCGGCGATGAAAAATCGATCGCACAACTTGCCAGTGAGGTCGGGTATCGTTACGCCTACGATCCGCAAACAAAACAGTATGCGCATCCGAGCGGTGTCATTGTTCTAACCCCGCAGGGCAAAATTTCGCGATACGTCTTTGGAGCAGCCTTCAACTCAACAGAATTGCGCGACGCGCTGGCGGCGGCCAGAAACGGAAAATCGGGTTCGGTCCTCTCGGAGATCTTTTTACTTTGTTATCACTACAACCCGATCACCGGCAAGTACGGCCAATTGATATTATCGACCCTGCGTGTTGCCAGCGTTGGATTTGTCGCGCTGATCGGATGGTGGGTCTTCTTAATGGCGAGCCGTTCAAGCAAAAAGGCCGCGGAAACGCGGTGAAGCATGGACAAGTTTCATCTCTTTCCACCGCAAGCTTCCACCAGCGCGCACAATGTCGATGCGCTTTACTTCGCGCTGATTCTAATCTCGCTTTTTTTCATCGCGGTCGTTTTTCTGCCGATTCTTTTCTTCTGCATCAAATATCGGCGAGGCTCCCCGGCCGATCGATCGAATCCGTCAAGCGGCTCAAATCTGATCGAGTTCGGATGGACGATGGTGCCGACGTTCATGGGCCTGGCAATCTTTACCTGGGGTGCGCTTGACTATTTCCAAATCGAACGCAAACCGGCAAATGCAATCGACGTGCAAGTTGTGGGCAAGCAGTGGATGTGGAAACTGCAGCACGCTGAAGGAAAACGCGAGATCAACGAACTGCACATTCCGGTCGATCAGACGGTGGCGTTGACTCTGATCTCGCAGGACGTCATTCATAGTTTTTTTGTGCCCGCTTTTCGGGTGAAACAGGACGTCGTTCCCGGAAAATACACGAGCGAATGGTTCAAGGCGACGCGCGTTGGCGAGTATCATATTTTTTGTTCGCAATATTGCGGAACGCAACACTCGCAAATGATCGGGCGCGTCGTGGTGATGCAGCCGCAAGCGTACGAACGCTGGTTAAATTCGGGCGAACAGACGGAATCGATTGTTCGGGCGGGCGAGCGGCTCTTTCACGATCGTGGGTGCAGCGGTTGTCACGCGCCCAATTCAAAGTTCCATGCGCCGTTGCTGGAAGGTCTCTATCGAAAACCCGTGCCTCTCGCTGATGGAACGATGGTCACGGCTGACGATCAATATCTGCGAGATTCGATATTGCAGCCGGCGAAACAAATCTCGGCCGGCTACGACAACATCATGCCGAGTTTCTCTGGCCATCTGAGCGAAGAAGAGATCATGCAGCTCATCGCATATTTAAAAGCGATCGGCCAACAGGAGCCGCCGCAACAATGAACACGCTCGACGCAAAGCTCGCGACGGAGATCGACATCAAAACGGAAGGACAATTCGCGCGCCCCAATTATCTGAGCGAGCACACCGTTGGTTCCTGGCTGCTAACAACCGATCACAAGCGAATCGGTATTCTGTATCTCCTTACGATTTTGGTTTTCTTCACGATCGCAAGTGTCGCCGCCGCGATGATGCGCATCGAACTTCTACATCCGACCGGCGGTCTGATGACGTCAGAGACTTACAACAAACTCTTCACCATTCACGGGACTCTGATGGTCTGGTTCTTTCTAATCCCATCAATCCCGGCCGTGCTCGGAAATTTTGTGCTGCCACTGATGATCGGCGCGCGAGACGTCGCGTTTCCCAAACTGAACCTCATGAGCTGGTATATCTTCATTCTTGGCGGCCTGCTCGCGACCTGGTCGTTGATTCGCGGCGGCGTCGATACTGGATGGACGTTTTATACGCCCTACAGCACCACCTACGCGAATTCGCACGTGATCTCGATGGCGGCCGGCGTTTTCGTTGCCGGGTTTTCTACAATCATCACCGGCATGAATTTCATCGTCACTATCCACAAGATGCGCGCGCCGGGCCTCACCTGGTTCCGGTTGCCGTTGTTCGTCTGGTCGCTTTACGCCACGAGCTTGATCATGGTGCTGGCGACGCCGGTACTGGCGATCACGCTCGCGCTCATTTCCGTCGAACGCCTGTGGGGTATTGGAATTTTCGATCCCAAACTTGGCGGCGACCCAATTCTGTTCCAGCACATGTTCTGGTTTTATTCGCACCCGGCGGTTTACATCATGATTCTTCCGGGAATGGGCGTGATCAGCGAATTGATCACCTGTTTTTCGCGGAAACGGATCTTCGGTTACGCTTGGGTCGCCTGCGCAAGCATGGCGATCGCCGTTCTCGGCTTTCTCGTTTGGGGACATCACATGTTCGTTTCGAGTCAGTCGGTGTATGCCGGAATGATGTTTTCAGTCCTGAGTTTTCTGGTGGCGGTGCCCTCAGGCGTCAAGGTTTTCAATTGGACGGCCACGCTTCACAAAGGCTCGATCCATTTCGCAACCCCAATGCTGTACGCGCT
>DATASP010000086.1:0-13709 GCA_036269155.1 Candidatus Udaeobacter sp. | reverse complement strand
TCATTCGAGCTTCGTCATTTCGGCGAAGCCGGTTACTGTTGTTGTAAGCCGGTGATAATGCTGATGAGTGGTGTGAACAAAGCGAGCACAATCGTGCCCACAATGAGCGCAAGGAACACAATCATGATTGGCTCCAGCATCGAGGTGATTGCGGCCACAGCGTTATCGACCTCGTCATCATAGACGTCGGCGATTTTCAAAAGCATGTCTGGAAGCTTACCGGTTTCCTCGCCCACATCGACCATGCTAACCACCATCGGCGGAAAAACGCGGCTGGCTTCCAGCGGTTGCACGATGGATTCGCCTTCCTTCACGCTGTCGTGCACTTGGGAGATTGCGCGAGCGATGGAAAAATTACCTGCGGTTTCGCGAGTGATGTTTAACGCCTGCAGAATCGGAACACCGCTTGTGACCAGTGTTCCGAGTGTGCGCGTGAACCTTGAGATGGCCGTCTTGCGATTCAAATTGCCAAAAAGCGGCATGCGGAGTTTGAAAGTATCAATAGCCAATCGGCCACCGCGCGTGCGGCCAAGGAATTTGTAAAGGGTCACCACTGCTACGACGATGCCAAGAACAATCAGGCCATGGTTCTTTAGAAAATCACTTGTTCCGATAACAAACCTCGTGACGGGCGGCAGCGGTTTGTCGCCAAGCAAGTCATGGAAAATCATCTCGAACTTCGGCACAATAAAAACCAGGAGAAAAACCATGATGCTCACGGCCATTGTCATCACGATGCCTGGATAGACCATTGCCGCTACGACTTTGTTCTTAATCTTGGCGGCCTTCTCTTGAAATTCCGAGAGCCGGTTGAGCACAAGCTCAAGTACGCCGCCGACCTCGCCCGCCTTAACCATGTTGACGTATAAGTCGTTAAAGATCCGGGGGTGAAGCGCCAGCGCGTCAGAAAATGTGCTACCGCTTTGCACAGAGTCCGCGACCTTGTTGATCGTTCTTTTCAACACCTTGTCGCGCTCCTGTTTCGCCAGGACGTTCAAGCTTTTCAGCAACGGCAATCCGGAATCAATCAGCGTTGCCAGTTGGCGAGTGAAGATCATCATCACTTTTGACTTAACCTTCTTGCGTTCGAAAAGAACGATGCCTTTTTTCGCGCGCGGTTTCGTCAAGCGCGCCATCTTCGCTACGCGATCACGAGCTTGCTGCCCATCCGCACCGCTTATCGCCTCTTCGATAACGCTCGTCGGGAAATAGCCCGCCTGACGCAATTGACTGATTGCCGCATTGCTGGAAGGGGCTTCGACCAGGCCGGTCGCCTCCTGTCCCCGGGTGTCGAGAGCTATGTAATTAAAGCGTGGCATGAGGGGATTGAGCGAGTTAACGATTTAATGATTGAGCGATTAAAGCAAATTGGCTTCTTCGAATCCACTTCAATCGCTAAATCGCTAAACCGTTAAATTCCTTTACGTGTATCGCAGCACTTCCTCAATCGTAGTGTCGCCAGCGAAGATGCTGCGCAAGCCGTCCTGACGCAGCGTCACCATTCCAAGCTCGACCGCCTTTTGTTTCAAAGTGACCGTGGGCGCGCGCTCATTGATTAATTCACGAAGCGGATCGGTGATTTTGAGAAGCTCGTAAATCCCTTTGCGTCCTTTGTAGCCCGTATTGTTACAGGCGTCACACCCTTTGCCGTAAAAGAATTGCTTCTCCCCAATGTCCGTCCGCGATATCCCCAGTCCCGCGAGTAAGGTGTCACTTGGCTGATAAGCGGCACGGCATTGGCGACAGATACTGCGCAGCAAGCGTTGACCGAGCACGGCCTCCAGGGTCGAGGAAATCAGGAATGGTTCCACGCTCATGTCGATTAAACGCGTGATCGCACCAGGCGCATCGTTCGTGTGCAAGGTCGTGAAGACCAAATGGCCGGTGAGAGATGCCTGAATGGCGATCTGCGCCGTCTCAAGATCGCGTGTCTCGCCTACCATAATTCGATCTGGGTCCTGGCGCAGAAACGACCGTAAGGCTCGCGCAAACGTCAGACCGATGCCTTCGTTCACCGGCACCTGTACGATGCCTTCCAAATCGTATTCGACGGGCTCCTCTGCGGTAATCAGCTTCGAATCGATTGTATTGATCTTCCGCAAGCAGGAATAAAGGGTGGTTGTTTTTCCGGAGCCCGTTGGTCCAGTTGCGATAAAGATCCCATTCGGCCGCTCGATCATTTCGAGCAGGAAATTGTAAATGTAATCAGGCATCCCGAGCGCTTCGAGGTCGAGATTGACGATGCTGCGATCAAGCACTCGCAGCACCAGGCTCTCTCCGAATTGGGTTGGTAACGTTGAAACGCGAAGATCAACATTGCGTCCGGCGATCTGCTTCTGGATACGGCCATCCTGCGGAAGTCGCCTTTCCGCGATGTTCATATTGGCCATCACTTTAACGCGCGAAATCACCGGCAAGGCAAGGTGACGGGGCGGCGGCGACATTTCGTAAAGCGCCCCATCGACGCGGTAGCGGATTTTGAATTCGTTTTCGAAGGGCTCGAAGTGAATGTCGCTCGCGCGGTCCTGGATTGCCTGGTAAAGGATAAGATCGACGAACCGAATGATCGGCGTCGTGTTCGCCTCGGCTTCAGCTCCAGCTTCGCCGTCTCCCTCGCGCAATTGCAGAAGCTCGCCAGCTTCGCCGAGCTGCTTGAGAACGTCCTCCATGCTCGTCGTATCGGTGCCGTAATACTGCTTAATCAGCTCCTCGATTTGCTCCGGCGGCGAAACCACGACCTGAATGTCTCTACCAAGCGCGAAGCGAAGGTCATCTGCGGTATGAAGATCAAAGGGATCAACAAGCGCGACCCGTAAGGTTGTTGCACTTATTTCAATTGGAAGAGCACCGTGCAGCCGAGCCAGCCCACTGGGAATGAAACGCAAAATTTCCGGCGCGATCTCGCGTTCCGTCAGCTCGACGAAGTCTGTGCCAAGGCCGTTGGCGATTGTTTGATAAAAGTCGGGCTCGTCGATAAAGCCACCATCGATCATCGCCTGCGCGACCGTTTTCCCATTCAGCTCTACTTCGTTCACGACGTCCTCCGCTTGAGAAGGCTGCAGTACGCGCTGGTCGACGAAGAATTCTGTAAGCTGTTTATGCGTCATCGATTCACGCCTCCGGGGAGCGCATGCGTCTCGCGTGCTGGTTTCGGCTTCACGCCGAAACAATCTTTCGTTTCTGTTCCGGCTTCAGTTAACATGATCGAGTCCAGAGAAGGTTCGCGTTCGGGACGATGCGCTTGGCAGCGCAAGACGCGTGCGCTACCCAATTGAAAATTTGTCGCGGCCATCAACTCACGTCTCCGACAGTAATCGAGATGACTTCATCGGCAGAAGTGAGACCGGCCAGAACCTTACGTACGCCATCCTCACGCAATGTCCTCATGCCCAATTCGCGGGCTCGCTGCCGCAGGATAAAGGTCGACGTGCGTTTGTTGATCATGTGACGCACTTCATCGTCGATTACAAAATTTTCGAATATCCCCATTCGTCCCTTGTAGCCAATGTGACGACACTCTTCGCATCCAACTGGCTTCATTACCTGCGCTTCAGACAGACGGCTGGCCTCAATTCCCAGCGCGCGCAATTCGGTGTCGGTGAGTTCGCCCGGTTGTTTGCAGTTGTTACAGAGGCGCCGGATAAGCCTTTGAGCCATGACCGCACGGACCGAGGACGCAACAAGAAAAGGCTGCACACCGAGATCGATCAAGCGCGCCACGGCAGAGGGTGCGTCATTGGTGTGTAGTGTGCTGAACACGAGGTGCCCGGTCAGGCTGGCGTTCGTGGCGATACTGGCAGTCTCGAGATCGCGGATTTCGCCGATCATGATGATGTTCGGCGCCTGGCGCAGCATGGAACGCAAGGCTGCCGGAAACGTCATCCCGATTTCTGTATTTACCTGCACCTGGTTGATCCCAGTCATCTGATATTCAATCGGTTCCTCGACGGTAATGATTTTGCGGTCAGGTTTGTTGATGTAATTGAGACACGCATAAAGCGTGGTCGTCTTGCCGGATCCAGTAGGCCCGGTAACCAGGAGAATTCCATCCGGTAGCTTGATCAAGCGCTCAAAGGTCTCCTGGTCGTCGGAAAGAAATCCAAGCTGCGGCAAGCCGAGATTCAGGCTGGATTTATCGAGTAGCCGCATGACGATGCTCTCGCCATGGTTGGTCGGAATTGTCGAAACGCGAAGATCGAGCGGCTTCTTCTTGATTTTTACCTGGATGCGACCGTCTTGTGGCAAGCGTTTCTCTGCGATACTCATCGATCCGGTCATGATCTTGAGACGGCTGACAATGGCTGATTGCAGACGCTTCGGTGGCGCTTGCATTTCTTGCAGCACGCCGTCAATCCGGAATCGGACGCGAAATTTTTTATCCAGCGGCTCCAGATGAATATCGCTCGCGCCGGCACGGTGCGCCTCGATCAGCAACATGGAAACGAGCCGAACAATCGGTGCATCTGCTTCGTCGACTGCGGCTGCTTCCGCGCCATCTCCAAATTCCAGGCCGAGATCGATGTCTTCTCCAATTTTTTTCTGCAGGACGTCCGCTGCTTCATCGGCCGTGCCGTAGTATTTAATTAAGGCCTCACGAATCTTCTTTGGGCTCGTGCAAACTAGTTCCAATTCTCGTTGGAGCAGAAAACTGAGGCTGTCCATCGTATCGATGTCGAGCGGGTTGCCCACTGCGACCACCAGGCCGGTTTCGCCGAAACTGACTGGAATCACTTTGAAGCGGCGCGCATCTTCTCCCCGAATCTGGCTGATCACTTGCGGCGGAATCACCATCGAAGAGATGTCGATCCAATCCATGTGCGCTTGCGCGGCGAGCGTGCGTGAGACTTCTGTGTCGGACAGAATTCCGTCTTCGATTAAAACATCGATCACGCCAGGCTCACCGTTTAGATGCGAACGGGCACCGTCGATTTGCTGACGTGTGACGAGTCCTCCTTCCTCGAGGACTCTAAGCACGTATTCTTCGTTGTGTTGCACCGGGGGAAAGGATTACCGACCCGCCAGTTTACTGCAAACGGGCTTTATTTCCAGCAGCGCAGACGAATCCTGGGGCGTCTGCCTTGGGCTTTGAATGAACCCTGCGCCGTTGGCGCGAAACGCATGCGCGATGTCCTCAGGAAGCCACCAATCACTCCACTGTTACGCTCTTGGCGAGATTGCGTGGTTTATCGACGTCGCGGCCCAGTTCAACGGCCAGATGATATGCGAGGAGCTGAAGCGGGACGACATTCAGAATGGGCATAACGAAGTCGGGCGCTTGCGGCAACAACACGACATCGTTGGCGATCCCTTTAAGATGTTTCACGCAATTTCCGCTTGTTAGCGCGATGATGGGACCCTTGCGAGCTTTGACTTGTTCGATGTTGTTCAGATTTTTTGAAAATACCGAGTCATCAGGCGCGATAAAGACGGAGGGCAAATCGGAACGAATCAGCGCGATGATCCCGTGCTTGAGTTCAGCACTCGGATGCCCTTCGGCAAATAGATACGTAATCTCCTTCATTTTCAGAGCGCCTTCGAGCGCGATGGGGAAATTGAACTGCCTCCCGAAGAAGAGAAAGCCGTTTGCACTGGCATATTTTTTGGCGATCGCCTTGATTTGATCGTTTAGGTCCAGAACTGCGTCGATCTGCGCGGGCAACGCTTCCAGAGCTTCGATGACGCGACTTCCTTCGGCGGTGGAAAGATTGCGCATCCGACCGAAGAGCAGCCCGAGCAGCGTGAGAATAACAAGCTGTGAGGTGAACGATTTTGTGGCTGCCACGCCAATCTCCGGTCCGGCATGCATGTAAACTCCACCGTCGCTTTCGCGCGCAATCGTGCTCGCGACGTTGTTGCAAATCCCGAGTGTGCGAAAGCCTTTGCGCCGGCTTTCACGCAACGCACCAAGCGTGTCCGCTGTTTCGCCGCTCTGGCTAATCGCGAAGACCAGCGTCTCCGGAGTCATCGGCGTATTCCGATGGCGGAACTCGCTCGCGTAATCGATTTCGGTCGGGATGTTTGCCAGTTGCTCTATCAAATATTCGCCGACTCTGCCGGCATGCAGCGCTGTGCCGCAACCGGTGAGAACGATGCGTCCTACGTCGCGCAGTTCAGGCGGCGCCATGTTCAAGCCACCGAGCTTCGCTGTGCATTCCTCAGCATTAAGACGGCCGCGCATCGCGTCGCGTACGGTGTTTGGTTGCTCAAGGATTTCCTTGAGCATGTAGTGGGGATAATCACCCTTCCCGATGTCTTCTGCCGTGAATTCGACTTTGCTAACGGGATGCTCCGTGCTGTCTCCGGCGAGTGAAGTGATCTCGAATTTCTCCGGCCCCGCCGCCACCACATCGAAGTCGTTCAAGTAGACCGCATCGCGAGTGTAAGCGACAATCGCGCTCACATCGCTGGCCAGAAAATTTTCGCCATTGCCAACGCCCAGCACGAGTGGGCTTCCACGTCGCGCACCGATCATGAAATCCGGCACATCAGCATGGACCAGCGCGATCCCATATGTGCCGATCACTTGCCGCAGCGCCGTGCGAACAGCGTCAAAAAGCCGGACTTTTTTTCCGGGGGCGTCCACCGTGCTGGCGCACGAGTCGTCGTAGAGTTTACCGATCAGGTGCGCGAGTACTTCGGTGTCGGTCTCGGAGCGAAAGTTGGTATCGCCGTTGCGAATGAGCTCATCTTTTAGTGCCTGATAATTTTCGATCACGCCATTATGGACCAGAGCCAGCTTGCCACTGGCATCGAAATGTGGATGCGCGTTTTCGTCGGTTACCTTGCCGTGCGTGGCCCAACGCGTGTGGCTCACCCCCAGCGAACCTGATACCGGTTGTTTCCGCACTAATTTCGACAGCGCGGTGATGCGTCCCGCACATTTGCGTGTCTCCAGATGTCCTTTCTCCACGATGGCGAGGCCGGCTGAATCGTAGCCTCGGTATTCAAGGCGGCGCAGTCCATCAAGTAAAATTGGTGTCGCCTTAGCGCGTCCAACGTAGCCAACAATTCCGCACATATTCTGGACTGTAGCGGTGGGCGTGCCGCCCGCAACGATTACAAAAGCGCCCCCGGGCGGGGCGTTTACTCACGTGACGCGGAGCGCCCGGGACGGCGCACAGCGCCGTGGCAAGGGGCGGCGAGTTCTTTAGGTCGGCTCCAGCACCGGCTGCATCACGCAAAAAAAGTTGCCGCAAATCGTGGGCGCCAGATTATTGATTGATAACGATGCAGTCGCAGCGCGATTCAGTTCCGAAAAATTTGACGCCGAAAGCGGATGGGGCACTGCCACGCGGCGCACTGCAGCGAACGCTTGCAATCATTATGGGCGGCGGCGCCGGAACGCGTTTGTTTCCGTTGACGAAAGATCGCGCCAAACCCGCCGTGCCACTCGGTGGCAAATATCGGATCGTGGATATTCCGATCAGCAACTGCCTGAACTCCGGGCTGCGCTCGATCTACGTGCTCACGCAATTTAACAGCATGTCGTTGCACCGGCACATCCAGGCGAGTTACAAGTTCGATAATTTTTCGCCCAGTTTCATAGACATTCTCGCTGCTCAACAAACGCTCGCCGGGTCGCAATGGTATCAGGGAACTGCCGACGCGGTTCGACAAAACATGCGCTACTTTCTCGAGCGGCCATACGATTATTACCTGATCCTGAGCGGCGATCAGCTTTATCGAATGGATTTTCGGGTGCTGCTGCATCAGCACATTAAATTCGGCGCGGACATCACATTGGCTACCAAACCGGTCGCGCAGCATCAGGTTTCCGAGTTTGGAATCATGCAGAGCGGCGTCGATCGCCGCATCACCGGGTTCATCGAGAAACCGGTGGATGAATCGGAGTTGCAGGAGATGAAAATGAGCCGGGAGCTGCTTCGCGCCATCGGTTCCAAGGAAGATGAAGAACTATTTCAGGCGTCGATGGGAATTTACGTTTTCAACCGGAACGTCCTTATAGAATGTTTGACGAGCGATCTGTTCGATTTCGGGAAACACATTATCCCGTCATCGATCAAAGATCGCCACGTCAGCGCGTTCATCTTTAAGGGTTATTGGGAGGACATCGGAACAATTCGAGCGTTTTACGAGGCGAACCTCGATCTTACGGACGTCTTGCCTGAATACAGTTTTTTCGAACCGGAGTCTCCGATCTATACGCATCCACGTTTTTTGCCGGGAAGCAAAATTAACGGGGCCACCCTGCGGCAGGCGATTATCTCTGATGGCTGCATCATCTCGGACGCGCATCTGGAGCGCTGCGTCGTGGGAATACGCAGCGTTATCCAAAGCGGGGCGACGATTCGAAACAGCATTCTGATGGGCGCGGATTATTTTGAATTGGACCAAACCGATTCGTCACAGCCACGCATCGGTATCGGGCGCAACTGCGTGATCGACCGCGCCATCATCGACAAAAACGCGCGCATCGCGGACGGCGCCGTGATCACACCCGAAGGCAAACCGGCGAACTTCGATGCGGAAGATTACTTCATCCGCGACGGCATCGTGGTGATACCGAAAAACGCCGTCATCCCAGCCGGTTTCTGGATTTGAGCGGAACTTCTGTAGGCGTCGCTGTGCTCAGCGCGGTTGACCTAAGACGCGCGCAAGTCCGCCGAGGAGCCCGGGACGCGCTCCAGCGTTTCCGCTAACGTCTGTCGGTCATCGCCTGGAACTGCCCACCCGTTTCCCATTTTTCCTGTTTATTCCACGGCATCGTTGAATCGTGATGATCGTCTGGATCTTTGACCAGGGCAGTTTCCTTCTGCGTTGCACACGAGGTCATGGCTACCACGAACGCACACAGCAAAACGGGGACGACAATCGTTCGAAGGTTACGGACTTGTGCCAGCATATATCACACTATCTCCCGGTTGTACTTGGACGCCACGCGCCACACTGTTGGTAATGATATCGCCGATAGCCGTCGCCGGTTCAACTGAAGAAATGCGAATTTTTCCAATCAAGGTTCCATCCCGCAGAACAAGCATTTCAGAGTTGGTCTCGACGCCGTTCCGAGCACCGAGATTTAGCACCACGAAGTTGTAAGCCTGATTGTATGCGAGCACGGTCCCGTGCACACCAGCGCGATGGGAACTGACTGTTTCCCGCTGAGTGCTTGCAGTTTCGCGCCGTTTTTTCGTTTCCTTTGGCTGGCTTGAACGCCCCTGGCTATCCTGGATCTTTTCGGCGAGGAACGCTTTTTCCTTTTCCGCGCTATCGAGTTGACGGCGGAGATCATCGAGTTGCGATTGCAAAGCAGCGGTCTGCGCACTCTCGGCGGGAGAACTGCCAGCGATGGAAGGGTTAGCGCTTTTCCCCGCTTCTTCTACGCGCTTTTGGAGCGAGGCGGTCTCTTGCTGATTGGCATCTAGTTTGGCTTGCAGATCTGTTTTCTCTTTTTGGGCTTGCGCCAGTTCTGCTTCTGCTTTCGACGCGCGATTTTCTGCTTCAGAAAGTTTGCTCTGTTGTTCTGTTCCGGCGGTTACGCCACTTGGGGCATTCTGTTTTTCCTGTACCTGGCGGCGCCCGGCGGCGTCACGCACGGCCTGTGCGTTCGCCGCGTTTGCCCTGAGCACTTTCACTTTTTGGCTGTTCAAAAAGCCGAAAAACGCCGCCACTACCAGGAACGCTATGGCAAGTCCGGTCACGTTTTTGGACGTGGCTCCGAAAACCGCCGATTCCCTGGGGGTCATTAGGTGTGCTTTTTAACAAGGGATCGTGCAAATGCAATCGCAATTTCGGCTCGGCATTTAGAGAAACGGTTGAATTTGAATCCGGATTGCGTTTCTCGATGTTTTAATCGATAGGACACCGCGTGGGACAACAGCATCGTGTACAAGCCAAGCGTAAGCGACGACGAGCTTATTTAGAGCGCAAGAAAGCAGCGCAGCGAGCCAACGCGACGCGGCCAGCACCAAGCAAGCAACGAACAAGCAAGGAACCCTTTCCCACGGAGTAATTCTATCTAATTCGAATTGCTGGACGAATTTCTGTTCTTTGGTCGATTCAGTGGAGTCTCGCAATGCCGCGGCGCGCTCGTTATCTGATCGTCGATGGCCACAGCGTTATTTTTGCCTGGCCAGAGCTGCGCAAACTTCATGCGCGCCGTTCCTCCCTGGCGCGCGAAGCCTTAATCAAGCAGTTGCGCGACTATCAGGATTGGACCGGTGTGCGCGTCGTCGCAGTTTTTGATGGGAAAGGCAAAAAGGTGGAGGCGACTGCTGACCCAGCGGACGTGCAGATTTTCTATTCGCGCAGTGGGCAATCCGCCGATGCCATCATCGAACGGTTAGCGAGCAAGTATGCCAAACAGCACGAGCTGGTGGTTGCCACGTCCGATTCAATGGAGGCTGAAACCGTGCATGCGTGCGGCGCTGAGTCGATTTCGCCTGATGGGTTGCGGGGACTTATTGCTGACGCCCGACGCTAAAGCGATGTAGGAATTCTGTAGCCACCGGCCTGTGGCCGGTCAGTTTGGCGTTAACCTTCAGGTTTGTGAAACGGCCCACAGGGCCGTGGCCACCCCGCGCCTTTATAGCCCCAACTTCTTCTCGATCTCTTTCACGCGCGCGAAGAGTTTTCCGAGCCGGTGGATCCAGGCAATTTGCTGCTTTGCTTCTGCAAGTGGAACCGCGGGAGAGCCGAACCAAGCGCCGCCCTGGGTGCTCTTAGAGATGCCACTTTGCGCGCCAATCGCGGTGCCGTCTCCAATTTCGAGATGGCCTACAATGCCTACCTGGCCGCCCATCATGACTCGCTGACCGACACACGTACTTCCTGATATCCCGCTTTGCGCCACTATGACCGAATCTTTCCCTACCACCACGTTGTGTGCGATCTGTACGAGATTATCGATCTTCACGCCTTGCTGGATCCACGTCCGGCCAAACCGCGCGCGGTCGATAGTTGTGTTCGCGCCGATCTCGACATCGTCGTCGATCTGGACAATGCCGAGCTGCTGAATCTTTTGCTGTCGGCCATCGACCATTTCAAAACCGAACCCGTCCGCACCGATGACTGCGCCACTGTGAATGATCACGCGCGATCCAATGCGGCTTCGCTCGCGAATCGTCACGTTCGGATAAATCAGACATGAAGATCCGATCGTCGTCTCGTGACCGATGTAACTCCCCGCGCCAATGATCGTGTCGTCGCCAATCCTTGCGTCCGGTTCAATGACCGCAAGCGGCTGAATTGAAACACGCTCGCCGAGCTGAGCGCTAGGATCGATGACCGCGCTGGAATGAACGCCGGGCGCGAAGGTGATTGGCTTCGGCGCGAATTTGAGCAGCACCTCCTCGAATGCCTTCGTCGGATTGGAAACGCGGATGTGCGCGGCATCGATAGGTTCCGCAAAATCCGGAGGAACAAAAATTGCCGATGCACGAGTTTTGCGCAGCAGGCCGATGTATTTTCGATTTGTGAAGAAGCTGATTTCTCCCCGCGCCGCTTCGCCTAGCGATGCAGCGCCGGTGATCTTCAGCGTCGGGTCACCGACTAGTTCGCCACCGGACAGCGCTGCCAGTTCTTTAACAGTGAAAGTCACGGGAATCGTTAAACTGTTGAAGCGTCAAGGTAGGGCGGGCAGTCCTCTGCACGCCGCGGCTCGCACGGGAGTGCGAGCCCTACCAGTCGCCGATTTGCCGATTCGCCGATTCATTCTTTGTTCCAGCGAGGCAGGCGTTTTTCGATGAATGCTTGCACGCCTTCGAGAGCGGCTTCATCCAACATGTTACACGCCATAGTCTGGCTCGCCGCGTCGTAGGCGTCCGCAATGCCGAGCTCGGCCTGCCGGTAGAAAAATTCTTTTCCCATTGCGACGGCGACGCGTGGTTTGCTAATGATCGCCGCGACGAGCTTCTCGAGCTCGGCGTTGAGTTGTTCGGGTTCTGCGACACGGTTGATCAGCCCACACGCCTTTGCCTCCTGCGCACTGATGAATTCTCCGGTGACGAGCATTTCGAACGACTGCTTGCGCAAGACGTTTCGTGAAAGTGCCACACCGGGTGTGGAACAGAAGAGACCGACATTTACCCCGCTCACCGCGAACCGGGCGGTGCTCGAGGCGACTGCGAGATCGCACATGGCGACCAACTGACAGCCTGCGGCCGTAGCGATTCCCTGCACGCGCGCGATTACAGGCACCGGGAGTCGCTGGATCGTGAGCATCACGTCCGAGCATTGAGCGAAGAGCCGCTCGTAGTACTCCATTGACGGATCAGCCCGCATCTCTTTGAGGTCGTGCCCAGCGCAAAAAGCCTTCCCTTCAGCCGCAATGACAACTACACGCACGGATTCGTCGGCCGCGATCGCATCGAACTCGCGCTGCAGCCGCGCGAGCATTGCTTCAGATAAAGCGTTGAACGCCCGCGGGCGGTTCAGCGTCAACGTAACCACGCCGCTCGCGTCTTGAGTTCGCCGGATGAGTGGCTCTTCGGCTTCGGAGTTTTTCGGACGCGATGCCGATTCAATTGTTGCTGGAGAAGCTTTCACAGCTCTGTGACCGTTAAACCGCTACTGCTGAAACTCCAAACCTGAAATCGAAAAATTTAGTTTCCGTTTACTGCGTGCAGCAACATCATCTCGTAAATCCCGCACACTTGAGACAACGCGCAGCCCAAAATGAAAATCGTCGCGATCGCTAATCAAAAGGGAGGCGTCGGCAAAACGACCACGGCCGTGAATCTTGGCGCTGCATTGGCGGAACTGGGCCACCGCATTTTGATTGTTGACCTTGATCCCCAGGCTAACGCGACCAGCTCGTTCGGATTGGAAGGCATCGACCAAATCAGTTTGTACGAGCCATTGCTGGGCGAGGCTTCCATTACTGAAAAAATCTTTCCGACTCGCCGGGATGGTCTGTTCATCGTGCCGGCGGATCTCGATTTGGCGGGCGCCGAGGTCGAAATCGCGCGGATGCCAAATCACCTCACGCGTCTGGCGGAAACTCTCAAGCCATTGCATGCCGACGAGACATTCGACTTCGTGTTCCTGGATTGTCCGCCGTCGCTTGGGATTCTGATGAGCAATGCGCTTGCCGCCGCGGACGAGCTGTTGACTCCAATTCAATGCGAGTATTTCGCGCTGGAAGGATTGGTGAAAATCGTGCGGGTCATCGAGCAGGTGATCGATTCAGGCGCGAACCAACGTCTCGAGCTGCGCGGCATCGTCATGACGATGTTCGACGCTCGAACGAACCTGAGCCAGCAGGTAGTTGCCGACGTACGCAAGCATTTTGGTGAACGGGTTTATCAAACTGTCATCCCTCGGAGCGTGCGCTTAAGCGAGGCCCCGAGCTTCGGAAAATCCATTCTGGAATACGCTCCGGGTGGAACTGCTGCCAAAGCCTATCGCGCTCTCGCGCGCGAGTTCATCGAGCGCCATGCTTCGGCAGCCACTCCTGGCGAGTTATCGCATACACCAGCGTCGGAAAACCTCGAAACGTAATCTTGTTTTCGACTGTCATTCCGTTTTTCTCCGCCACGCGACGCGACGGGATATTTTCTGGATGAATGAGCGAGATGACGCGCGACAGCTTCCGATCACGAAAACCGTGATCACGAACAGCGCGCGCGGCTTCGGTAATGAGGCCGCGGTTCCAGTAATCGGGATTCAGTCGGTAGCCGATCTCGATGTCTTCGATGCCGTGCTCCGGATGATAAAAGAAACCGCAGTAACCGGTAACCGCGTCCTGACCG
>DATASP010000085.1:0-3197 GCA_036269155.1 Candidatus Udaeobacter sp. | reverse complement strand
GCAGCGACGAAGCAGGACATCTACGAAGTGCTCGCGCACGAGATGGCGCATCAATGGTTCGGTGATCTGGTAACCATGGCCTGGTGGGACAATCTCTGGCTCAACGAAGGGTTCGCATCATGGATGGGCAGTAAATGCACTGCACATTTTAATCCGCAGTGGGAGGTCTGGCTGCAGCGCAATTTGCCGCGCGATCCGACCCGGCGTCTCGGCATTGCCAAAGAGCAAGCAATGGAAGGCGACGCGAGGTCGACCACCCACCCGATTCACCAGCGCATCGCCACAGAGGCGGAAGCCAATAGTGCTTTCGATGATATCACTTACAAAAAAGGCCAATCGTTTCTACGAATGTTGGAGAGTTTTCTTGGCGAAGATGTTTTCCGCGATGGAATTCGCCGATACATTGCTGCGCGGAAATATTCTAACTCGACCACTACGGATTTGTGGAACGCGCTCTCGGAAGCTTCGAAGAAACCAGTGGCCGAGATCGCAGCCGGTTGGACGGAGCAGCCCGGATTTCCAGTCGTGAAAGTTAAGCGAGAAGCAGGTTGGAAGGTTCGGCTCACACAGCAGCGTTTCACCGTGAATTTCAAAAACGCGCCGCTGCTAGAGTGGAAGATCCCGCTGACGTATTCTGTCATCGGAGAAGCGCCCACGAGTTTGTTGATGACCGGCAAAACAGACGTTCTGGAAAACATTCCCGCTGATCGCGCGCTCAAGTTGAATGTGAGGGGCGCTGGAAATTATCGCGTCGAATATGATGAGCCATCCTGGGTTTTATTGTTGCAAGCTTTGCCGAAGCTGGGCGTTGAAGACCGGGTAAACCTTCTCAGCGATGCGTGGGCTCTGGTGCAGGCCGATCGCGCGCCGGTTTCGCTCTATTTTGGATTGGTTGAGAAATTGCCCCCTTCCTCTGAGATTGCCGAACGCGAACAGATCATCAATGTGCTGGACTTCATCAACGGTCTGCTCGTCGGAGATCCGGAGCGCGGAAAATTTCAACGCTACGCTCGGTCGCTCTTGCGACCAACGTTTGACACGCTCGGGTGGGAACCGAAAGCGCACGAACCGACCACGGCCGCAAACTTGCGCACGAGTTTAATCAACGCTCTTGGAGAACTGACTGACCCGGAAATTGTTGCGGGTTGTCGCGAACGTTTTGCAAAATATCTCGAGAACCCAGCGTCGCTCGTACCCGATCTGCGCCCGGCAGTTTTTGCGGTCGTCGGCAGGTATGCCGACGAAAAAACTTGGACGAAGCTGCACGAACTGGGCGTGAGAACGACGAGCATTGAGGAAAAACAAAATTATTACAATGCGCTTGCGTGCGCGACCGATCCCAAGTTGATGAAGAAAACGCTTTCCATTGCGCTCACGGACGAGCTGCCAACAAGCCGTGCGACATTCCTTGTTCCAAGAGTCGCGCGAGATGGCGATCATCCGGACATTGCCTGGGAATTCGCCGCGGCGAACATGAAATTGCTGCTCGCCAAAACCGATGCGGCAGCTTCAAACCGCTACGCGCCCGCCCTGTTCACGTTTTTCTCTGATTACTCGCGTGCGGGTGAGTTAAAAACATACGCAAAGAATAATTTGCCTCCGGAAAGCGCCCCGGAAGTAGCGAAAGCCGTCGATGAAATTCAGTTTCGCGCAGAATTCAAACGACGGCTTGCTTCTCAATTAAATGCCTGGATTGGCCAGAAACATCTGTAGAGGCAGGCGTGCCGCCTGCGTTCTGTAAAGTTGCAGCCGGCACGGCTGCAACTACACCTCGTCACGTATTTTGCTCCGTCTGCTCGGTCTGCGGTGTGATCCACAGGCGCATCGGAATCATCGAAGACTCAACGAAGCCATGACGTCGGAAAAATTCCTGGGCAACATTTTCAGGCCGGTCAGTCAACAGCGTAATGCGAAGAAAATTTTTCTTCTTCGCAAAATCGATGGCGTGGTTGAGCAGCTTAGATCCGTAGCCTTTCGCCTGGTATTCTTTGTGGACGACCAAGTCCTCGAGCAGCATGACAAAGCCGCCCTCGGCAGTACTGATGGTGAAGAGCAAATTAATCATGCCCACGATCGCGCCGTTGCGTCGCAGCACGAAAACGCGTCCTCGGCTGGGCTGTTCGAAAATGAGGCGCAAACCACGAATCTGTTTGTGCTTGTCCGGCCTAAAATCGCTTTCCTGGGCGAACAATTCGACCAGCATTGCCGACAACTCATCCAAGTCGGCCTCGGTTGCCGGCTCGATCACGATGTTTTCTTGCTCACTCATCGCACGCCCTCGGTTATTCCAAAAATCGGTTGTCCTGGCAATCTTGTAAATTACGCCTAGCGGGTAGCCGCGAACGGACACGAATAAACGCCCCTCCGCGGCTGCCGTGCTGGGTCCTTGGCAGCGTTGACAATACCACACCCGCCCCTACTGTAACCGCTCCTAAATCGTGCCGCGCTCCGTCTCGGTTTTATGAAACGCACTTACCAGCCATCCAAGCGAACACGGAAACGGCAGCACGGCTTTCGTGCGCGGATGCGGACAAAGGGCGGCCGCGCAATCCTCGCACGCCGCCGGCAACGCGGCCGAAAACGTCTGCTCCCAAAGGGCGTCGAGAAACATTACGTTCGTCATACACAGGCTTGATTTTCGAAATGCGAGATTCGAAATCATGTCTCGCATCGCGTCCACGCAGTCACACCGCGGGCAGATTTTCGCGCGCATGACGCAGCGCGCGCGCCATCCAGACTAATTCGTTCAGAAATTTTTCCACCCGACGGCTATAAGCTGGATCGTTTATTTTGCCAGTCGCGGAATCAAACAGCTTTCCCGCTGTACCGAAATAGACGTCCCAAAAAATCGTTACCAATCCAAGCTCGCGCAGGACTGGTAGCAAACTCTCAATCATACGCGCGCCGCCGAATGGACCGGCTGACACACCGCAAACGCCGACGGCTTTGTGGATATATTCCTTCAGGTTTGTATCGAGCACATGTTTCAGGAGCCCTGGAAAACTGTGATTGTATTCCGGAACAACCAGGATGAGGCCATCGGCGCGGGCGACAGTGGCGGAGAACTCACTGTCCTTAAGCGCTTCGCCGGCGTCATCCATTCGGATGGGAATTTTCCGGATGTCGATCAATTCTGTTTCGATATCGCTGCGTTTTGATACTTCGCCGAAAACGAAATTGGCTGCAGGCTCGGTCAA
>DATASP010000084.1:0-16596 GCA_036269155.1 Candidatus Udaeobacter sp. | reverse complement strand
AAAATCGACCTACACATTCACACCCTCGATGATCCCAAGGACGCTGTGGATTATTCTGCCCATCAATTGCTGGAGAGCGCGAGCGAGCTCGGGTTTCGGGTTCTGGCGATCACGCTACACGATGCCGTGTTTGATCGAAAGGAAGTGTTCGCGGATGCGGCGGCAATGGGCATTTTACTTATTCCCGCGGCCGAGGTTCGTTTGTGCGGCGGGGATGTCATCGTGCTGAATGTAACTGCCGAAGAAGTCGCGCAGTTAAAGGATTTCGATGATCTGCGACTGCTGCGGGCGCGACGCGGGAACTCTATCTTTACAATTGCCGCGCATCCGTTTTACGTTTTTGGAGGCTCGATTGGATCACGACTATTTGCCGAAATCGATTGTTTCGACGCCATTGAGTTCTGTCATTTTCACGTTGGCCTCTTCAATCCAAATCGCCGCGCAAAACGAGTGGCAGCCCGATTTGGCAAACCATTAATTGCCACTTCTGACGCGCATCGGCTGCACGCCTTTGGGCGGCATTACACCAGTATCCCGCTGCCACCTGCGCTTACCGTCGAAAATGTTTTCGCGGCGTTACGCAGCGGCCCACTGCGCTTAACGAGTCCCCCCAGCAGTTTCACCGATCTTGCGAGCGCGATTTACTTTGTTTTTCTTGCACATCCTTTCCGTGTACGACGAAAGTTCGCCTCCTCGAGACAGTCATCTAACAGGAAAACCGGCGTAACGCCTCAGTGCTGAGGGGCCGGTTGTGCCAGGTCGTAGATTGCACCCCAATCGCCGGATGCGACGAGAAACGCCGTAGCTTCCCAGGGTCGGCTGCTTGATTGGTAGTTCGTCTTTTCGTCTTGGCCCCAGAAGATGTAGCGCACTCCGAGACCTTGCGCAGCCTCTCGCCAGTTTGCCGCTCCGTTCATTAAGGCTGTTAGTCGATTGTTTACCTCGTCGTAATTAAATCCTTCCGTCCATAGATGACCTGGGTATCCAGCCACAACTTTGCGGCCTTGTAACAAGACCGGACAGTTGAATGTCGGATATGCAGCGAAACGAGCTTCGATCGGCAAAGGCCGCATTGCCGCGCCGGCGTTGTCGAGTCTGGCGCGCTCGATTAGTCCAAAGCCTGGATGCCCGGCGGCCAATCCGCCTAGCAAGCTAACGAATCCCGAACCGAAGAGCGCAATACAAATCGCAGCCCGTTCCGGAAATGCCCAACGCCCGACCATATCGCTCCATAGGAAGGGCAGAATGAGAAAATAGCCCCAGACCATGAGTTTGAGATTGTCCCACTCCCATGGCGCGGTTTTGAAAAAATAACCTACGCCGAAGATTACAACAGCGGGCAGGACAAACGCTACATCAGCTGGCGGTCTATCACCCCAACGCCAGCCGGTTTTCCAAATACGCCAGACGACCAACCCCACGAGCACCATCGCCAAGGGAATCCACAAACCGAAGTTTGGCAGCCAAAACTGAAAAAATGGGGCGATCACGCCGTTCCAGGTTTTTTGCAATAGGGAACCAAACGTCGTGGCAGATCCAAAATTCGCGGTTCCACCCATGCGGAAAAAAGGAGCGGCAAGATCCGGCGAATCCTGCGCCCAACCAGGATGCCATTGGATGATCGACGCTGCGCGAAAATGATCGGTAACCAGCCAAACAAGAAAACTCGCTGGAACCAACGCAAGGGCCAGCATCGCGGCGGCGTGACTGCGAATCGGCGCACCACGGAAAATTTCCGGCCACTTCATCGGTTTCAAAATCAAGCGACCGATGCCGGCGATTCCCTCGTCGCGAGCCAGGTTAGCAAAGAACGAAAACTCACTTAGGCGCTCCAAAAACAGCCCAAAGATCAGGACGATCGTCAGGGCGATAAACGTGTGGAGATTAAACAGGGGCATTGATGCGTAAACAGAGAGGGCCACCCAAAAAGGCAGTGGACCTCTTCGGTAGCCGCTCGCTGTGACTGCGGCAGCGGCACCCGCGTCCTCTGCTGGAGCCGGGGAGCCGGGGTCGACGCCCCCGGCTACAGGATTTTGACGAAAGAATTTTTCTCGCCAATACCAGAACAGGACGATGCCTGCGGGGATTGCGTAAAGCCAGCCGCGTTGCGTCACGAACATGGACAGAGGGATGCTTTTCCAGGCGATTGGTTTCTTGGCGATGTCCGCCGCCGTGCCCTGATAATCCAAAAACTTCCACGTCTTAAAAAACTGGAAACCAGCTATTCCGCCGTTGAACAAAAAACCTGCAATCGCGAATGAGCCGCCCCAGCGGTAGAATCCGTAGAAGGTTGCGAGCGACGCAACCAGTCCGACCCAAACCAATCCGGTGATGAGATCGACATGAACCAGCAAAAGCAGCGCGTTGAACAAATCGATGCCTGCCGGATAGCGCAGTTTGCTAAAGAGGAAGATGGGATTATCCGGCCACAGCGGGACGCCGTTGGCAAAAGTTTTAATTAAGGTCAGGTGGAGCGAGATATCACCGAGATTGTTTGGCGATTGGATCTTGTAATCGCTACCATCGAGGTAGAACAACCAGCAAAAGGATCGAACAGCAAACATCGCGAAGAACACCGCCATCGCCCAGAACCACACATGACGGTACCGCCTCATTGCTGCCAGAATGCGTGAATTTGACGCTCCTTCTGCTGGCGAACCATTTCGCGCCTTCCGGTCTGATCCGTGATCGTTTGCAGCCTTTTCGACAACCCGCGCGTCAGAAGTTCCAAGAAAAGCTGCGACTGCAAAGGCAGCGCCAACAACCAATGCGAGCGCCGCGCTCAGCGTATTCAAACCTCTTCCGACCATGCCCAGAACAAGGCCGGAGACCACCGACAAATTGACAAACGTAAGAACAGCCGAAAGCCACTTCATCGCGAGAGAAAGCTTTCTACCCCGCAGAGCCCACAATCAAGACAGGAAACATCATAAGCGATTGTCATTCTGATCCCGCAGTCGCGGGAGAAGAATCTCTGATCATATCGGGAACGATCGCCATGAGAAAAATAGAGATGTTTCGCTGCGCTCAACATGACAGAGCCTTTATGAGAAATTCTAGCCTGACGGTTTGCCGGCAAAATCCGGTGCCTTGCCCGGGAAGAATTCCTTAAACACTTTGGCGCTGAAAAAGATCTTGGATGGGTCCTGGTAGTTACGAAGCGTCATCATTTCCGTGTAATACGCGTTTTTCAATTTTGACTCGACGTCTTTGATTTTGTCTTCCTGCACGAGCAGAAAATCGCCATCGAGATTGGCGGGCATGTTTCCTCCTTCATAGTACCCGACTCGATCGAAATCACCCAAGACCCACGGAAGCGGGTAAATACTGGAGCGAATCAGATGTCCCGTGAGATGATAGTAAGCCGGATCTCGTTTTGCCAGCTTCAGCAGCGGCGTCGTTAATTTAAAGATGTCGTTATATGTCTGGACATACGCGTAAGGCTCATCCGGCGAACTGCAACGGAAGTAATTCAGCCAAATGGACGAGCCGAGTGAAATGCACAACAGGACGCCTACTGCCCGATAGACCAGACGCAAATGTTTTGGGCGAACCAGCAGCACAGCGGCGCCAAACACATAGAGAAAAGGCCATCCAAAACTAATTACGCACCACGGAGTCTTGTATTTGACGAGGCTGTAGGCAATGAAGCTCCCCACGCCGTAAATCGCGAGATAGCGGAGGCTGAGGTTCTTAAGTTTTTGACAAAACACGCAGAGAATCAGGCCGACGAGCATCGGCAGTTCGTAACCAAAAAAATCGGCCCGGCGGAATTCCAATGATGGTCCCATGATTTTGAACCAGTAATCCCATGGCTTTTCATGGCCGTGACCGGCCGCGCCAGTCTCGGTCCACGCTTTGAACGCTTGGTACAACCCTTTAACCCCCTCCCAGTTAAGGAAAGCTCCCGAATAGAAAAAGAGGATCGCGGCAGCGCCCACGATGATAACCATTGCAAGATCGATGTAGGTCCACGTTTGCTTCGCCGGCTTGAGATCGGGGACCCGACTTAGCGCGATCGAAACCGCCAGAACCGGAATCGCAATCACCGCGCACGCCACATGAATGGCGTATGTCTCCTTCGTTAGAATCATGCCGGCCAGTCCCATGCCGGCATACCAGAGATAATTCAGCCTGCCCAATCTCCACAACCCAAGCAATCCCATGATGAACATCATCGAGAACAATTGCAGCCACACTTCGTGGATGGCGTAGCGCCCGTAAAACACGAACCCGGGCGAGATGGCCATCGCCAGTGCCGCTATCCGGCTTACGTTTCGGCCCACCAATGGCTCGAACTTAAAAGCCAGCCAGACACAGCCGATGCTCACAAGCACGACCGGCAACCGTATCGCCCATAGATTCCGGCCAAACAAACTCTGCGAGAGCAACAGGATGTAAAAGTGGAGCGGACCGTGATAGTTCGTGGGATCGTACTTGTAAAACCCATTTTTCATCACTTGATCGACAAACCATCCGTTGATGCCTTCATCGAAGTGCGGAGGTTTGATACCCAGCAGGAAAAAGCGCAGGAACACTGCCAGCCCGAGAATCGCCCACGGGATCCAATCGGTTTCTGCCAGCCACGCCTTCCAGTCTGTCAGGTGATGACCCAGTCCCGCGGGCGCGGGAGAATATTCTGCTGGCGCGGCCTGCTTGGCGCTGCTAGTACGCGCTGCCATGCGCATCCTTGTAACCGGTGGCTGTGGATTCATCGGGAGCAACTTTATTCGGTATATTTTGCAACATTACAAGCCGGCGTTTGTGACCAACGTGGATGTGCTCACTTACGCAGGCAATCCCGCCAATCTCGACGGCGTGGTCGAAGAACATGGCGAGCGTTACGAATTTTTCAAAGCCGACATTGCAAATGCCGACCAAATGGACGCACTGATGACCGAGCATCGGTTTTACGCGGTGATCAATTTCGCAGCAGAATCGCACGTGGATCGCAGCATCAACGATCCTCTGAACTTCATTCACACGAACGTCATCGGGACGAGCGTGCTGCTGGATTGTACGCGACGGCACGGCGTCCAGCGTTTCATTCAAATCTCAACTGACGAAGTATATGGCTCCCTTGGCCCGGCCGGCAAATTCACCGAGCAATCCCCACTCGATCCCAGTTCGCCCTATTCAGCAAGCAAAGCCGGTGCAGACCTTCTGGCAATCGCCTCTTTCAAGACTTACGGGCACGAGGTGCTGGTGACCCGGTGCTCGAACAATTACGGCCCTTATCAGTTCCCGGAGAAATTAATTCCGGTTATGATAATCAAGGCGCTCCGCGACGAGCCGCTCCCCGTCTACGGCGATGGTATGAACGTGCGGGACTGGATCCATGTAGGCGATCATTGCGCCGCAATTGTCGCCGCGCTTTTCGAGGGAAAACCCGGGCAGATTTACAATTTCGGCGGCGACAGCGAGATGGCGAACATCGATCTCGTCAAAATGATTCTCGATCAACTGGGTAAACCGCACAGCCTTATTTCGTTTGTGCCCGACAGACTTGGCCACGATCGCCGGTACGCGATCGACTCTTCATTCGCGCAAAGGGAATTGAACTGGAATCCACGCCACAATTTCAAAAAGGGCCTCGAGGAGACTATTCAGTGGTATGTCGACAACCGAGCCTGGTGGCAACCGTTGCTCGAGCGCGCCGGTCGATATTAAGGCCGTCAAACAACGTCGGAAGCCTCCGAATCAACAAATTCTCTGCGCTTTTTTCCGCGTTCTATCAGACCCGCTTCTGAGGGAAGTTGAATTATAGTCACAGTGAGACTATTCTATGGCCATGGAATCTGTCAGCGTCGCCACGTTAAAAAGTCATCTTAGCCGGTATCTCGCCGCTGTTAAAAAGGGCAAAGAGATCATTATTACCTCGCATCGTCACCCGGTGGCGCGGCTGTCGCCGTTGGAAAAGACGGCAGCAGACTTGAACATCACTCCGGCGAAAAAGCCGGTGTCCACCTTAAAAAAGATCAAAGGGCTGAATCTTGACGTTGACCTTCTTGCCGATCTTTTGGCCGATCGGCGGCGACGATGAGCGTCTATCTGGATGCTTCTGTAGCGCTGCGGAAATTGCAGCGCGAGGCCGGATCGCTGGCGAGCTGGGGTCGGTGGGAGCGCGCGTATAGCAGTGAATTGCTCCGGGTCGAAGTGCTCCGCAGCATCGATCGCAATCGACTCAACGGCGCTCTTACGGACGACGATGTCGCGGAGCTTGTTGCGAAAGCGTACGCGATTTTTGATGCGATTGAACTGGTGGAACTAGGTCCGTCAGTTTTAAGCCGAGCGTCCCAGCCGTTTCTAACACCGCTCGGCACGTTGGACGCGCTGCATTTGGCGACGGCGCTGCGTCTCGTCGAATCTGCTGCAATGGAGCTGACGTTTCTGACCCACGACACGGAACTGGCGACGGCCGCGCGAAGCATGAACTTCACGGTTGAAGGCGCATGAGCTCCAAGAGACAGCAGCGGCAAAAATGAAAATTGTGATTCTTGGTGCAGGCGGGCGGCTCGGCGCTGCTCTCATGCGCGAATATCGAGGTAAATATGACGTCGAGGGCTTTAATCACACGCAACTTGATCTATCGAATTTGAACGGTGTGCGCGAAAGATTACGCGCAACGAATTTCGATGTGCTGATCAATGCCGCCGCATTCACTAATGTCGATCTTTGCGAGACCGAGCGAGATCGCGCTTTTCTCATTAATGCCGAAGCGCCCGGCATGCTTGCGAGGATTTGCTGCGACAAACGCGCGAAGTTGATTCACTTCAGCACCGACTATGTGTTCGATGGCGAGAAACGCGCACCGTACAGCGAGGAAGACGAAGCGAAGCCGATCAGCGTTTACGGTAAATCGAAGCTCGCTGGAGAGAAGAACGTGCTCGCCACCGAGAATCAGCACCTCGTCGTGCGCGTCTCCTGGGTGTTTGGTCCCGACAGACCGAGTTTCGTCGACGGAATCATCAAACGAGCACAGGAAAATGGGGAGGTCGATGCAATCGCGGACAAATTTTCAGCACCTACGTATACGGTGGATATTGCCGAAATGGTCGGCCGCGTGTTGGATGCCTGGAGCCGGCGCGCCGTCGCGCCGGACGGCCTGAGGGCAGGCCGTCTCCAAGGCATTGTGCATTTCGCTAATGCCGGAGAATGTAGTTGGCAGGGATACGGACAGTGGGCGCTGGATCGTTGTCACGAGGCTGGTCTTCCCCTGAAAGCGACAAATGTTGACGCGCGCAAACTAAAAGATATGGCCAACTGGGTCGCACGCCGGCCTGTCTATTCTGTGCTTTCCACCGCGAAATACACGAAGTTTACCGACATGCCACCTCGCACTTGGCGAGACGCAGTTGCTGATTATATTACGCGGTTCTATTCCAAAACATGAAAACACACATCGTTGCTTTTGCCCTGTCGATCATCCTCAGCCTTAGCGCACGCGCCGAATTGAAATGGGAGCAGACCGAGATCGAGCTCCATCCAACGCCTGCCGACAAACAGGCGATCGGCCATTTCAAATATCAGAACCCCGGCAAGGCACCGGTGCACTTTAAGTCTGTTCACGCTTCCTGCGGTTGCACCACTGCACAAACCCAGAAGGACGAAGTTCCCCCGGGCGGGACCGGCGAGATTACCGCCACATTTAACATTGGCGATCGCACTGGCACTCAAGTCAAAACTGTGACCGTGGAGACCGACGAAGCCGCGAACGCGAAGACGGTCCTCACACTGAAAACGATTATCCCGCAGCAATTGGAGATCACCCCGACGTTTGTTTTCTGGAAACAAGGCGACAAGCCGGACCCGAAGACGATCAGCGTGAAGGCAGGCAAAGAGTTTACCGTGAAGCATATCAAGGTCACCTCATCGAGCCCAGATTTTCAAACCAAGGTGGAGGAGAAAGGCAACGGCGAGTTCCAAATCGACGTCCAACCTCAGGAAACCAAGAACCTCGTTGCTTCGACCCTGACGATTCAACCGGAGGATTCACAGAAGGTCTTTTACGCCACCGCGCGCATCACCAATGCGCCGACTGTTCAGTAATTAGTGAGATCTTCGCTGGTCGGGCAGGTTCTCATTCTCGCAGCGGTCGCGCTTGCACCTGCGCTGGGTGAGGCGATTTGGTTTCACGATAAAATATCGTGGGCCTCGCCGATTTCCCCGTCGGAATCGGTTACCGTCGACGAAGCGCACACCTGGGGCGCAACTGCGATCTGGGTCGATGCGCGGCCGGATGACGAATTCGCGCGAGATCATGTTCCGGGCGCGCTGTCGTTGAATGAAGACCGCTGGAACGAACTGCTGCCGCAATTTTTAGCGGCGTGGTCACCGGGAAAAAAGGTCGTTGTTTACTGCAGTGCGGAGAGTTGCGATCTGGCTCGGGAAGCGGCGGAACGATTGCGCAAAGAAGCGCAGATTTCTGACGTGTTCGTGCTTCAGGGCGGGTGGGAAGCCTGGCTGAAGAAGAACAGATGAACCAAACACCGAACGCTCAACATCCACCGCTCGACGTCGAAGCTTCCGCCGACAGAACCACATCAAACATCAAACATCGAACGCCAAACATCCTCTGGCGCATTATCGATTTGATTGTCGGCGCACTGTTCATTTTCGCCGGAATCGCAAAGATTTTGAACTTGGACCAATTGATCGCTGACCTTCAGCATCTACGATTCGCCAGCGCTTTCGCCGATCTTGGCAACTTGTCGGTAGCAGACCCCGCTGAGTTCGCCCATGATATCAATAATTTCAGGATTTTGCCCTGGATTGTTAGCGTCGCGCTCGCATTTTATTTGCCCTGGCTCGAAATCTTCTGCGGCCTCGGCCTGGTATTTCGAGTTCTCTACCGCGGCGCGCTATCAATCTTGATCGCGCTGATCGTGGTCTTCACGCTCGCGACGATCGCAGCAAAAGTTCGCGGACTCGACATCACCTGCGGCTGTTTCGGTCATGCCAGTCAACACTGGAGTCTCCCTGCGCACCTGGCGACCAATCTCGCAATTCTCGCCGCGCTAGTTCTGCTTTGGGTTTCGAGTCGTTCGACCAAGGCTTCGTAGGGCAACCGCTTCGCGTGCGTGTGATAGATTTGGCAGCCGAAACGATTGCCCTACAATTCAACGCGCGGAGTCCACTTCCTCTGCGAATACTCGATGGAGTCATGATCAGGAAGCTAAAATCTGGAAAGTACCGGTTGTATTCGCGCAAGAAAAATCCGAAGACTGGAAAACGAAGAAATCTCGGCACGTTCAACACCGAGGCTGCGGCGAAGAAACACGAACGCGCCGTTCAATACTTCAAGCGGGGTTAGTTCGTAACGCTTTGATTGATGTTTGGAGTTCCGCGTTTACGCGGCTCCCTGGGGGAAACCGCCTAAAGGCAGGACTCCAAACTAGGTGCGAGCGGTTGGCCGTTGGCTGTCGCCGGGAAACGACGGCTGGGAAGCCGTCGTTCCTTGTCACGGCCCCAATTTTTTGTCGGCTTGATTAAACTGCCGTGCGTATTCAAAACTGTAAGCCTGTAGCTTGCCATGAGAACGATTCCGCTCACTCTCAGATACGCGCTTTGCATGGCCGCGCTTGTGATCGTCATGCACGCGCCAACTTCGACCACTGACCTTCTCGGCCAATCTCTCCTCGCACAGCAACCGCCATCGACGCCGGTGACCGCAACGCAATCTCCGTCCGCCGCACCATCGGTCTCTGCTTCGCCGGAAGCGAAGGCTATTCAAAGTCCATCGTCAGAACTGGCGAACACCGAAAGTCAGATTCGGCCTTCGGTGATTTGGGTGACCGTCTTCGATGCAAAAGGGAATCTTTTACGTACAGAAACGGGTTTTTTCATTTCCGCAGATGGCAGACTAGCGACGACCGAGCGCGCGGTTGAAGGTGGAGCAAACGCCGTAGCAAAAACCGCTGACGGTGGAATCTACAACATCAGCGGAATTCTCGGCTCATCAAAGGAGCTGAATATTGCGATTCTACAAGCCGAGGTGAAGCCCCAAAAGTTGTTGAAGTTTCTTGAGCTAAATAGAACGGGCGAGCTGGCCGTAGGCGCCAGCGTTGTGGTGATTGGCAGCGCGTTGGCCGGAAACGACGGGAGCGCTCGTGAGATGACGATTGCTGCAGAACACGGTAATGATTTCGAATTGCACGGGACCACTCCTGCAAGTGCAGCAGGTTCCCCTGTTGTAGATGATGCGGGCGCAGTTGTTGGCGTCGTAACGTCGGCAGGAGAGAAAACGACCGCTCGACGTTCTGCTGCACTGGCATCGCTCTTTTCTAAAGTGACTTCTGATACGCGGCCGCGGTGGCTGGCGTCAGCCGAAGGCTCACCCACACCAAAACCAACACCGAAACCGCGAATAGTCTTTGCGCCTGCGCCAGCCTTTCCTCCCGGTGTCTCGCAGGGCGGCGTTTCGGGAACAGGTCGCTTCCGTTTGTCTTTCGATCCAAATGGAAACGTAACGAACGTCCAGATCATTAGATCGACGGGGAACCCGTACTTTGATCAGTCCGCGATCAAGACTTTTCGCCAATGGAAATCCGCCCCTAGCCAGGGATGGTCGGTGACAGTTCCGGTGACATTTCAAACGAGATGAAGCCGCATGCCGCGCTGGGGTTTCGTGTAAAATCCGGCTGGGCGGCCGCGATCCTGCTTACGGGTTCGGCTCGTTCGCCTCAACTGTGCGATGTCCAGCGGATCGATTTGTCCGATCCGCAGCTTCCTGAAACCCGGCAGCCATATCATGCTGCGATGGGCAAACTGGAAACGGATCCGCGAAAAAAAGATCGGCGGGTCCGTGTGGTGCAAAGCATTGCGCAACGATCGACTGCCACACTTCTCGCCAGCTATCGGCAGCAAAATTTCACTATCAAGCGTGCCGCTCTGGTGGTCGGAAGCCAGATCGACCCGCGTTCGGTCGCAAATGCGCACATCCGCGCGCATGCCTTGGAGGGACAGTTATTTCGCTCCGTGCTCCAGCGATCGTTACACGGACATGGCATTCGCACAGAGGTTCTTCTTGAGCGCGAAGCGTACGGCAAAGCCGCTCTGGAACTCAAACAATCGAGTGAGAACGTGCGGCGCGTGATACAGAATTTTGGGCGAGACGCGAAAGCGTCGTGGCGTGCCGAACAGAAACTTGCCGCGCTTGCTGCGTGGCTCGTGCTCCGTTAGCCGCAAGTCGTAGTTAAGAGCAGTGCCATAGCGATTTCACAATGTCATTCTGAGCGAAGGCGAAGGTGCAACGCAGCGGACGAAGTTCGCGAGGCCAGGCTTTCAATCTCAGATTAATTGTCGACCAACCTCAACGGAAACAGATCAGAGATGTTTGAAAGCCTGGCCTCATGCTTCGCATTTCGTTGCAGCGCTTCGCTCAATTCGCCACAGGACGAATCCGCCGTGGTGGACATGACAGGGCTACTGACGAGATGAATTCAAAGTGATGACAATACGCGCAGCAACTGATGCAGATCGCGACGCGATCTGGAATATTTTTCATGAGATCATCGCGGCAGGCGATACATACGCGTTTGATCCGCAAATGCGACGCAAGGAGGCGTTGGCTTATTGGTTTCGAGCAGATACTCACACCTACGTCGCAGAAAAAGATGGTTGCGTTGTCGGCACTTACATTTTGAGGCCGAACCAATCGGGTCCCGGGTCTCACGTCGCCAATGCCGCTTTCATGGTCGCGCGAGACGCCGAAGGCGCAGGAGTGGGAGGAAGAATGGCCGAGCATTGTCTGAGCGAGGCGCATCGAATGGGTTTTCGCGGTATGCAGTTCAATTTCGTGATCTCCACGAACACCCGAGCAATCCATCTTTGGAATCAGCTTGGTTTCAAGATTGTCGGCACTTTACCCGGCGCATTTCGCCATTCTGAAAAAGGATACGTCGACGTGTACGTCATGTACCGCTCGTTGCTTGAAGATTAATTGTAGCCGCGCCTCTGTGAGGCGCATGCGTGGCGTTGCAAGGATCACGGATTTAGTCCGAAACAAACGTTGCAAAAGAACTGGTTTCCTGCTGAACCTACGCAGTGAAATGCAAACAGTGATTCAAGTCATTACAACCGGGAGCGGGTCGTTGCGGGAAAAGATCATGACCGATCCGCAACTCCAGCGATTTGATTTGATTCCCACTGAACACCAGCGCCCCGGTCGCCCGCACGGCTGGGCGAAGATCCATAGCGAAACTGCGCACGGCGCGATCAATCTGGAATGGCACGGGCGCAGTCGGACCTTGATTTGCCGCGTCGTAACGAAATCGGGCAATAAGCCAAACTCAATCATTGGCGATTTTGTCGATTATTTGCTCGCTCGTCATCAAAGTAGGATTTTGGCCATTCACATCATGCGGCGATGATTGGCAATGCGCCGCTACCGGATTCTGCCTCGCTGTAGCTTCAGCAAAGGCGGGTGCGTCATCAGAGCGGCATTCTTGCCATTCACATCATGTGACGGTGATTTCTGCCGAATTCCGGAGCCTACGGGGCTCGAACCCGCAACCTCCGCCGTGACAGGGCGGCGCTCTAACCAATTGAGCTAAGGCTCCTGACGAAGAAGCGCACTTTAGTGGCAGCAGTACATCGCCGCAACTGCACAGGCAACATCCGATCAGCGACCGTGTCGCGCTTCTTCGTCAGGAAGCACCAAATCCCAATCACCAAGGACCAACGAAACTCCAAACAGCAAATTCCAAATCGTGACTTTCTGTTTTGGAGCTTCGGAATTGAAGATTCCTTGGTGTTTGGAGCTTGGAACTTGGAGTTTCCGCGACCTTTACGGCCGCGGTTGGTTGAACATTTTGTATGAGGGCGGCGTCGAACTCCGAAATGTTTTCGCGAGTGAACATTGCGAATGCGTCTGATAAAGCTATAATGAAGCCTGGTTCGGCGGATTGACCCAAACCATAAATGAGCGATAAGCGCACCGAGGGATTTGAGGACGGGGTTGGGGACTCGGCTCCGGACACTCTCCTTGATTCATTCGATCGAGTGATTTCTTTGTTGCCTCCGGGCGATCCAGTTCGACGCGATTTGTTGGAACTGCGACCGCAGATCTTCGATCAGCAGGAGACCATGGTCGAGGCGCGCAGGATGATCGAGAAGCTCGAGGAAGTCATAAAGAAAGTGACTTCACCAGCAAACCGGATCGGCACATTTCTCGGCGCCACTTCGAAGGAAACCGCGCACATCGTGGTGGGAGGCGCAGATTACTTCTGCAACATCGATCCGCGCATTCCGCTTGCGAAATTGAAAAAAGGAACGCGCGTGCTTGTTAATGAAGCCTTCGTGATTGTCGGTGATCTTGGATTTGAGACGGCCGGTCCAGTAACAAAAATTACCGAAGTAATTGGCAAGGACCGATTGCGCGTCGGGTCGGAGCACGGCTTGCAATCGATGGTCCTGCAGCGTTCCGCTGATCTCGCTCATTCTACCTTGAAATCAGGCGACGAAGTCCGTGTTGACTCAAACTACCGCATGGCCCTGGAGATGCTCTCGGGCACCAAGTCGCACGAACACTATCTCGATACTGTGCCAGAGCTGCCGTGGGAAAAAGTCGGTGGCCAGGAGGCCGCGCTTCAGGCAATCAAAGACGCCATCGAGTTGCCGCTGTTGCATTCTGATCTTTTCCAAAGATTTCAGCACGCCACGCCAAAGGGTTTTCTGCTTTATGGTCCGCCCGGCTGCGGCAAGACGCTGATTGGAAAAGCGACTGCTTATAATTTAACAAAACAACTCCGGGACAGAGCTGGAACGGAAATGCGCGAATATTTCATGCACGTCAAAGGTCCCGAGATTCTGAACATGTGGGTGGGCGAATCGGAGCGAATGGTGCGCGAAATTTTTGCAACCGCTCGCGAGAAGAAAAGCGAGGGTTACATGCCGTTCCTTTTTATTGATGAAGCCGAATCCATTCTGGGCACCCGTCGCGCGTCGCGTCACTCGAATATTCTTTCGACACTGGTGCCGATGTTCTGCTCGGAGATGGATGGAATCGATTCGCTCAATGACGTCGTAATTATCCTTGCTTCCAATCGCGCAGATCTGATCGATCCGGCAATTCTGCGCCCGGGCCGGATCGATCGAAAAATCAAGGTCAATCGGCCAGACAAGCAGGGCGCGCGCGAAATCTATCGGATTTATCTCACCGATAGCCTCCCTTACGACGGTGTCCTTGCGAAAGAAGCCGATGGACTGAGCGCGTCCATCGAGCGGCTAATCGAGCGCTTTGTGGACTGGCAGTTTGCGCGCCGCGACGAAAACAAATTTCTGGAGGTAACGCTCCGCAGTGGACGCAAGGAGACGCTTTATCGCAGCGACCTGATTAGTGGCGCGATCGTTGCCTCGATCGTCGAGCGCGCGAAAGCGATGGCGATTAAAAGGGCTATTGCCACTCAACAGGAGGAAGGGATTCGGGAGACGGATTTGCAACTCGCTTTCAATGCCGAGTATATGGAGAACGATATTTTCCCGACGACTGATATTACCGAAGACTGGCTTAAGCTGATCGACTATGATCCGGAAAACGTCGTTAAAATTTCGCCCGTGAAACCAGTTTCCGATGCGCGAGCACACGCAACATCTGGCGTAATCTGATGGCGGGGAGGAAATGGCCGCCGCACCGCGCCTGTTTAAGTTGATCTCCGTTCGTAACGTAAGTGGAGAACCTGGGAATTGCAGGATTCGATGAAACGGGTCTTTGGGTTGGAGACGGAGTACGGCATTACTCTTAGCGGTGCGGACATCGTCGACGTGGTGGCCGAATCGATCGAGCTCGTGGGGCGTTACACCGAGCACGGCGCGCTGATGAAATGGGATTACGATCTGGAGGATCCGCATCTGGACGCGCGTGGGTTTCGCGCGCGCGAATTGCTTCAGGACACCGACGAATCAGCCTACTACGAGATCGACAAACGCCGTCCACTCAGTTTCGAGGAAATAAAAAGCGACCTTGTTCTTTCAAACGGCGCCCGGTTCTATAACGATCACGCGCACCCGGAATATTCCACGCCAGAGTGCACAACGCTTCGCCAGATAGTAGCTCAAGACAAAGCCGGCGAGCGGATTCTCGCGGAATGCGCACGGCGCCGAAATCAGAGGTTGCCGTCCGGTTACGAAGTTCGCCTGTACAAGAACAATACGGACTTCTCCGGACATAGTTACGGTTGTCACGACAATTACCTGATGCGTCGCGACATTGCGTGGGACCAAATCGTTGCCGGTATTCTGCCGTTTCTCGTTACTCGACAGATTTTTGCGGGCGCCGGCAAAATGGGTGTGGAGGCGGAGAGCGGGCAGAGCGAGCCTGGTATTTATCAAATCTCGCAGCGCGCTGATTTTTTCAGTGTGGTCGTGAGCATCGACACGATGAACCGGCGACCTCTGATAAACACGCGTGATGAGCCCCATGTGGACGCGAGCAGGTACCGCCGGTTTCACGTTATTCTTGGCGATTCAAACATGAGCGAATGGTCCACAGCTATGAAAATCGGGACCACCGCCCTGGTACTGGATCTCATTGAGCGCGGAGAAGCGCCTCACCTCGAGATTGCGCAACCAGTTGACGCCAACAAATCCATCAGCCGCGACCAAACCTACGATTGGATCATCGAATTAAAAGATGGTCGCAAAATCTCTGCTATCGACGTGCAGCGGATTTATTTGCGCGCGGCAAGCAAACTGGGACCGGTTTCAAACAGCCAGGACGTGGGAGCAAGCGAAGAGGAGCGGGCATGGATATTACGTGAATGGGAAAATGTCCTCAACGACCTGGAGCGCGACGCGATGTCAGCGCGAGACCGCGTCGATTGGGCGGCCAAGAAGTTCTTGCTGGACGCATTGCAGGAAGAGGAAAAACTCTCCTGGATCGATCCCTGGCTGCAATCCATCGACCTCGAATATCACAACCTTGATCTGGACCACGGATTGTACTACGAACTGTTGCGCAAAGGTTTAATGCGTCGCGTCACGAATGAGGACGAAATCAAGTCTGCGATCTTTAATCCGCCAGAGACCACACGTGCATTTTTCCGTGGCCGGGCGGTAGCGCGTTTCAATGATGAGATTTCCTCCATCCAATGGGCTGAAATCGTTTTCGCAAACGGAGCGTACTCGTGTCGCGTCGCGCTGCCCGAGGCAGCAATGAATCCGCGTCTGGCCGCGCTTAACCATGCGGCTCGCAACGGCAAAGATTTCTCGGAATTCATAAGCGCCATCGCGCAGATTGATTGATTTGCACGGCTAACGGGCCGAGCGACAGCGCGCCCGTATCTGGGCGTGACACTTCTTGCGGAGGCGAAGGCCGATCAAACGCGGCCGCGCAGGAGATAAGATGCCTGCTAGACTTTCAGCTTCTGTTCTAAAATTTCGCCCAGGAGCTGCGGATTCGCCTTACCTTTGGACAATTTGATCACCTGGCCTTTAAGGAAGTTCAATGACGCAACGTTGCCTGCTTTAAAATCCGCAACTGGTTTTGGATTTGCCTGAATGACTTCGTCACAGAGCGCTTCAATCGCGCTTAAATCGCTGAGCTGCTCGATACCTTTTTCCTTTACAATCGCGGCTGCGCGCTTGCCACTAGCAAAC
>DATASP010000083.1:0-3601 GCA_036269155.1 Candidatus Udaeobacter sp. | reverse complement strand
GATGGAAAAATCAGCCATTACAAATGTGCTCAAAGAAGGTTGAACCGTTGAATCGTTAAAGCGTTGAAGCGATAGTACAATCCGCAATTCAATGACTCCTGCGCTCACATTTTTTGTCGGACTCAGCATGCTGGTTTTGTTCGGGTGGTACTTCGCCTCGGATCAAGGGCCACGGAAACGCGTGTTGGCCACCACGCTGATGCTGTTGCTCGTCATCTTCAGCATCGCCACTATCTGGCCGCCACAGAAAAAGATCTCGCTGGGCCTGGATATTCAAGGCGGCACGTCCTTCCTCATCCGGCTCAAGCCGGGTGACAAGCCGATCACCAAGGGAATGCTTGATCAGGCCGTGGAGGTGATTCGGAAACGTATTGACACTTTTGGAGTCAGTGAACCGATCATCAGTCCCGTCGCGAATGATCGCATTTTGGTACAGATCCCCGGGCTCGACACTGCGAAGATTCAGGAAGCGCGGGACCAGCTTTCGCGGGTGGCGAAACTCGAGTTTCGTCTGGTCTATCCCGATAATGGCGAGCGATTGCGCGAAATCGACGAAGGAAAACAAGTCATTCCCCCGGAATACAGGATTGAAACTCATAAACACCAGGGTGAGGACGGGAAATCGGTCGAAGAACGGTTGCTGGTAAAAAAGAAAGCCGACCTGTCTGGTGATCGCGTTTCGGGCGCGGGCGCTTCTTATGAAAAGGAGGGCTGGATGGTTCATTTGCGGTTCGATCCTGATGGTGCCAAGCAGTTTGGCAACATCACGGCCGCGCATGTTCATCATCGCTTTGCGATTGTGCTTGATGGGGTCATCCAATCTGCGCCTGTAATCCAGGATGCGATTTACGGTGGCGACGCTCAAATCACAGGAAGATTTACCGAGGAAGAAGCGCGCGGGCTGGCGAGCGTACTTGAGAACCCGCTGCAAACGCCTGTGAGCATCGAGGAAGAGCGCAGCGTTTCACCCACTCTCGGACTGGATTCGATTCGCGCGAGCATTCTCGCCGGCTTGGTCGGACTGATCATCACGCTTGTGTGCGTAGCCATTTACTACAAAATCCCAGGTCTCATCGCAGACCTTGCTTTGATTATTAACCTCATCCTGCTGATGGGCGCGCTGACGATGTTCCACTTCGTCCTCACGTTGCCCGGTATCGCGGGCATCATTTTAACAATTGGTCTTTCAGTGGACGCGAACGTGCTCATTTACGAGCGGTTGCGTGAAGAAATGGCCCTCGGGAAATCGCTCAAGGTCGCCATTAACACCGCCTATGAGAAAGCGTTCAGCTCGATTTTCGACGCCAACGTAACGACGCTGATCACGGCTGCGATCCTGTTTTGGAAGGCCAGCGGCCCGGTGAAAGGCTTCGCAATCGCACTTACACTCGGCATTTTGGCCTCTTTGTTCACCGCCTTGATCGTTGGCCGGAACTGCCTCGGATGGCTTGTCGACACGGGACGGTTGAAGCGCATTTCGATGTTGCATTTGATTTCATCGCAAAACATCAATTTCCTCGGTAAAGGCTTTATCGCCTGCATGTGCTCGCTTGCCTTGCTGCTGGCCGGCGCGACCGCCTTCTACCTTCGCGGTGAGAGAAACTTCGGTGTCGATTTTCGCGGCGGCGACCTGATTACCCTGAGCGCGCCGGGGAAGATCGACATCGGACAGGTGCGCAACGCGCTCCAGCCAATCGGACTTGCCGACGCCTCAATTCAGGAATCGACGCAAGGCGGCAAGAGTTACATCACGGTCCGCACGCCGTTGAACACCAGCGACAAGGTGGAAAAGCAAATCATTCAGACAGTCCCAAATGCCGGCTTTAAAGTTGAAGGATCGGAACGCGTAGGTGCGCTCGTTGGCGGTGAGCTGGCAAAAAGTTCGTTAATCGCGCTCGGCCTCGGCATCCTCGGTATTTTGATTTTCGTAACATTCCGGTTCGAACTTTCGTTCGCCGTAGGTGCGATTGTCGCGTTGTTGCACGATGTACTGATGACGGTCGGTGTGTTCGCGCTTCTCGGCCGCGAGCTGACTCTCACGATGGTTGGCGCAGTGCTGACAATCGCCGGTTATTCGATTAACGACACCATCGTCGTCTACGATCGGATACGCGAAGGCTTGGCCGGCGGCAGGCGCGGCACCATCGAGGAGATAATGAATTCGAGCATTAATCAGACGCTCAGCCGTACCATCCTTACAAGCACGGTCACGCTGATCCCGATTCTCTGCTTGTTTTTCTTTGGCGGCGCGGTGTTGCGCGATTTTTCTCTCGCCATCATCATCGGCGTGGTTGTCGGCACATATTCTTCGATCTTTATCGCTTCGCCCATCGTCCTGTGGTGGACGCGCCTCCGGGGCGGCAGAGAGACCACTTTGCGTCGCGAGGTCACCCAAAAAGCAGCGACGGCAGCAAATCCTCTCGCCCAACGCTAAAGCGGACTAACTCCGCCCACGTTTCCCGGAGATTTGACGAGTTTGCGTGGCCCGAGTAGGCTCGGGCTCGCCGGTTAAGAATTTATCCCAAATTCGGAGAGTGATTATCGATGCCAGAAGTGATTGTTCGTAAAGGTGAACCTGTCGATCGCGCGTTGAAGCGGCTGAAAAACAAGCTCGATGCCGAGGGCATTCTCGAGGAGGTTCGCCGTTTGCGGGCCTTCGAGACGCCTTCGCAAAAGCATCGCCGCAAGGCAAAAGCCAACGCCAAGCGCGGTCGGATGAAGTTCCGATTTAATCCCAGTTAAACAGTTTAGAGAGTTGAAGAGTTAAAACGGTAAGGTTCTCGCTCTTATCTGTTAAACCGTTTAACCCTTCAACCCCTTAACCTTTCGCAGCAAACAGCTCCCTGACCGCCTGTACCAGGCCGTCGATATCGTGACGGCGTGCCTCTACATCGACGTTGAGCCCGTGATCGCGCACCGTCTTTGAGGTGATGGGCCCGATGCTGGCGATTCGCATTCCGTGCGGCCAGGGTAGTCCAAGCGCGAGAAAGTTTTCTACGGTCGAAGAACTGGTGAACGTGATCAAATCGGCTCCGTCTTCTGCCAGTTGCCGCCGCGCCCCGCTCGTGTCGCGCGTTTCCGGAACCGTCCGATACGCGGATGCTTCGTCTATGATCGCTCCCAAAGCCGAAAGTTCTTTTGGAAGCGTGTCTCGTGCTTTCTCAGCCCGCACCAAAAGAACCCGCAAATTCTCGATGCTTCCCTGCTTTTTGAATTCACGCACCACGGCTTCCGCTACGAATTCGTCCGGCTGAAGATCGACATGCAGGTGAAAATCTTTCACGCGTTGTGCCGTGGCCGGTCCGATCGCAGCAATATGCGCGCCGCCGATTTCACGAGCATCATCGTACAACTTGAAAAAGATATCGAAGAATGCTTCGACGCCGTTTGCGCTTGTGAACACAATCCAATCATACACGTGTGCGTCCTGCACCAGCTCCGCGAATTCGCGTAAATTGCTCGGTGGCTCGATTCGAATTGTCGGCAGCTCAATGACGTGAGCGCCGAGCGCACGCAGTTTGTCGCTCAGCACGCTCGCTTGCTTTCGTGTCCGAGTGACGACAATCCTTTTCCCCAGCAGCGGCCGCTTTTCGTACCAATT